>CAZNSC010000005.1:0-47113 GCA_964575695.1 uncultured Dehalococcoidales bacterium | reverse complement strand
GTAGTTGAATACTCTGAAAGCTGTAAGTTTCATTTCTTCCTCCTCTACTGATGGCCTCGCCGCTGCTATGTCATTTGTGTTCGTGCGCAACCACTATTTAATAATAACAATTAACTCTCCAAGTAGGAATTAGCCCTACAGCCTGGTGGACACTAATCCCATAAAGATACCACCATCCTTCTGTTAGTTGTTAGATGTTAATGCCACATATACCACGGGTGGCGTTTTTGAATCGTCTTGTTTAAGCACAAATGTTTTTGGATAATCCTTGATAAGCGCTTGCAGCTTCTGGTGCCCATATGTCCGAGCGTCAAATGCTGGATCTAACCGACGAAGAGCGTTGCCCATTGATCCCAAATGCACCCATTCTTCTTCCTTCGCTGCCATTTCAAATCCCTGAAGGAGCAAGGATAGAGGGCTACGTATATCAAGACTCTCGTTCTTCTTGTTTCTCTTAGTTGGCTTCTTTTTAGGTTCCTTAGTTACGGTCAGGTTTTCACAGTAGATGAACTGGTTACAGGCGTTTGTAAAGGCTTTCGGGGTTTTCTTCTCCCCCACACCAATAACAAAAAGCCCAGCTTCCCTGATTCTCGTCGCCAGCCTCGTGTAGTCACTATCACTGGAAACGATGCAGAAACCGTCAACGTCATTACTATGGAGCAAGTCCATCGCATCAATTATCATAGCGCTATCCGTAGCATTCTTCCCCACCGTATATCTAAATTGCTGGATAGGCTGAATCGCATATTCGTGAAGAGACTCTTTCCAGCTATTCATGTTTGTGGTGGTCCAGTCTCCATATATGCGCTTAATCGTTATTAATCCGATCTTACTGACTTCCGCCAAAATCTGCGGAAGGAGTGAGGCCTGAGCATTATCGCCATCGATTAAGACTGCGAACTTCTGTTGATCAAGTTGTTCCTCCACTTCATAGCTCTCCTCATAAATTGACTTCCAATGTCGAATTATACAACATGAGCTGCATAATAAAAATAGGAGTATAATAAATTAAACCGTCTAGTCGGTATGAGGCAAAGCAACGTTCTTAAAGATAATTAAAATCGAGAAAGACAATGGTTGGATATATTATCGGAATCTTAGTCGCCGTATTACTCGCAATAAGATACCTCCCATTCATTCCGCTTGAAGTAAAAATCCAAGCGGTTACTTATGTGGGATTATTGCTTGTGTTATTTACGGGTGGTGCTGGCGTTGCGTTTTTAAAAAATATTTATGTAGGCGTAATTATAGGAGCAGTAACATTCATCCTAATCAAGTTTATTCTGCTTGATACTCTTCCAAAATTAATCGGTGGATAAAGAGGAATTCTTGTGATGAAAAGTATCATTGTAAATCTTAAGTTATTATCTAACTGGGGGTATTCGAACTGGCCCAGTGATTATAGGCTGAAAGATAATTTGTACCATTCTTGATATTACACATCATCTTCTCGTGAAGTAACAAGAATTGAGGTGCTCAGCCATTCAACACTTCTTTGATCTCCAGTATCCGGTCAATCCGGAAGACCCTCTCTTCATTTCGCTTCAGGCAGAACGCCCGCATACCAAGATAATTTTTATCACGGTATTCCATTTCCCCCACGGCCTCCGGTCTGACAACCCTGGTTGTCTTCTCATCGCTAGGCTTGAGGTAGATAATCTCCAGCAATGCCCTGGTCTCAATCGCTTTCCTGATTAGATCTATTTTACCATCCGCCGGGTAATTAGCTTCCGCCTTCTGGTACTGGTACCTGGTCAGGAAATTCATCACCTGGTAGTTCGTCCAGATGTGTTTTTTAAGCGCCGGTTTCTTGAGGATTATACCTTCCAAAGTAGTGCACCGGCTGAGTGCCACATACATCTGACCATGAGCAAAAGTGCCACTGCCGATGTCGATAATTACCTTGTCGAACGTCTTCCCCTGGCCCTTGTGAATGGTTACTGCCCAGGCCAGCATCAGCGGGTATTGCGTAAACTTGCCGACGACTTCTGACTGTAGTTGTCCTCCGTCAACGAAGAAGCGGTATATCTCCCAGGTAAAGGGTTTAATCTCTACCTCATCGCCGTCAGTCAGCTTGGCTATAATGATGTCTTCTCCCTTCCTGTTCTGAGTGATACCGGTGATTTTCCCGATGCTGCCGTTGACCCAGCGGCCTTCAGTATCATTGTTGAGCATCATGACCTGCGCCCCCACCTTGACCTGGAGGTCAATCCTGGTGGGCAGGTACTCCCGACCGAAGTCTCCCTCTATGTGTCCGGTGAAGGTATAAAGCTCGCCTTTAAGCCCTGCCAAACGCTTGTTATTAATCTCTTCGGCGAGCTTGTTGGTGGTAGTCAGGTAGACCCAGAAGTCATCCGACGGCGGCTCAAATTCCGGCTGGCATCTCTGGTTAAGAAGCCCTAGTCCTTCCGCAGTAATTGAGTTGTTGCGGATAGCGTTGAGCAAGGTGATAAACTGCTCGTCGCTCTGTCGATAAATCTTCTCCAGCTCCACGAACTCCATCTCTAAGGAGTCGAACACCCGGGCGCCATAGAAATAAGGCGTCTCGTAAAGGGACTGGAAGACCTCCTTTTCGCTACTGGTAACAACCGGCGGCAACTGGTAGAGGTCACCGATGAAGGCCATCTGGATGCCGCCAAAGGGTTTATCAGCTTCGGAACCATTCAACCGCAAGAACCGATCCACGCAGTCCAGCAGGTCAGCTCTCACCATGGAGATTTCATCGATTACGATAATGTCCAGCTTGTGGTAGATGTTTTCATTATCCTTGTCGGAGCGTAATCTTTTAACCCGGTCAGGGGTAATACCGGGCTTAAACCTGAAGAACGAATGGATGGTCTGCCCTTTGACATTGAGGGCGGCCACGCCGGTGGGCGCCAGCACCACGACCTTCTTCTCGGTAGTATTGCGGAAATATTCCAGTAATGTCGATTTTCCTGTACCAGCACGGCCCGTAATGAAAACGTTTCTATCGGTGTCTTCCATTATTTCGAGGGCACACTGGAACTGGCTGTTAATTTCTATTTGTGGTATTTTCATCGGCAGTTTAATCTAAAACGCTGAATTTAACTACTTGATGAGCCTCCAAGATTTGCTGTTTATCAGTTGTAAGCTGACGAACCCTATACATCAACTTTTAATCGTTAATTACTTTCAACGCTTGTTCTACTCTATTATGGCTGACACCGCCTATCTATTCAATACTATCCATACTATCAATCTATACGTTTGAAGGGGGGTGGCGAATATCTTGCACACTGAATTTCCCCAATTTCTCAGTGTTGCACCTAGGGTTACCGGGGGTAAGGCTGAATCAGGAAGAATTTGGCTTCAGGGGGTGACCCCATCCACCCTTATATCATAGGGTATATCCGACAGAGTGCAAAGCTGGCGGTGCAAAGGTGAGTGCAAGAGCTGTGCAATAGGGGCGTCGAGATATCCCCCGCCCTACAAGCCAATATTTTGCGAAGGTTAACCGTAGCCAAGGCGGAAACCGACCAGACTGTCTCTGTATGGTAGTGCTGTCAACCATAGTTAATCGCCGAACATGACGGTGGGGTCTTGACAAACCTTCTTCAATCTGTCATACTAGGAGATGACATGCTAAATGAACTGGTTCAAACACGTATCAGCCGACAGCTTAAAGCCGCCTTTGAGGAGGCGGCCCAGCGCGAAGGACGCCCGGCCTCGGAAATCCTGCGGCTGCTCATCACCGAATGGGTAGAAAGGCGACATCCGGACCTCTTGAAGGAAGAAGGCGGCGGGTTCAGGCCAATGGAATCAGGATCGGAGCAGCAAACAGCGCCTACCCAGGCAGTCTCTCCGGTCATGTGTTGGCGGTGTCATGGCCGCATCGACTGGCGCATGGAACTGGGGCCGCAAGGGTATTGTCCCTACTGCGGGGCGTTCATCGACCTGCGGGTAAGATAGATTGCTGTGAGATCAGGCTGGGCGTATGCGGAGTGAAATAAGTTAGAGTCTCCGCGAACCTGATGGTGGGATTAAGGGTAGGTGAAAAGATGCCGAATCATTCAGAGGGGAGGGCTAGTAAAATGACTGAGGAAAGAGTCGAAAGCCGGCATGCCGATAAGATGCAACCGCTTACCCTGCAAGAGGGAGTGGAGATACTCCGGTCAAGACTTTCATCGGTGCGATTGGAAACCCTGGAGGTGGAAAGCGATACTGCTCTTAACGTCCGGTTTCTTGGTGATGTGGCGAACCTGGAAGAGCGGCAGTTGCTGGTGAAGAGTCTGGCTCGTTACTTGCCACCGACACTCTCAATAATCGGGGTAAAGACCGGGCAAGAATCGGGCAACGAAAACAACAGTGAGTCAAATGCCGCTACTTGATAGCGGCGACAAGCAGCGATTAATATAGAGCTACTCACCTGAGAGGAGGGCCAACATGGATATGGAAAGACATTCCGAGTCTCAGCCGGGGCGGGATGAACCCGACAGTCCCCCTGGCAAGAAGAAGCGCGCCTTTGTCATGCTCCGGGTATCCGACCGGAAACAGGCTAACAAGTACGGGCCAAGCGCCCAGCGAGCCGAAGCCTATGAAGGTGGAAAAGAATGTACCATACCGCTGGAGTTTAGCCCGGCCCGGGAGGCATTCTGGACAGAGACTGCTTCCAGCTGGAACCGAAAGCAGTTCAATATTGAAATGGCCAGGCGCCTTGAAGAATTCCATCGAGGCGAATGGGATGTACTGGTCTTTCCACGGGTAGACCGGGAGACCCGCTTCCTGGCGGGGTCATTCGAGGCTCTCTCCCAGATGCTTCGAGCCGGTGTGCCCATCTACTTCGCCAAACACCGCCTGCTACTGCGCCAGGGAGACTCCGAAGCCTTTGACACCTACTTCGACCTGGTGAAGGAAGCCAGGGCCTATATCAAGGTTCTCAAGGCCAACACCGCGGGCGGCAGAGCCCAGGCGATGTTAGCCGGGCATATTCCCACCGGCTGGGGGCCGAAGGGACTGACAGGATACGATTGGAGGGATGGGTGCTTCGTCAAGAACAATGTTACCCCTGCTGTTGAATTCACACTGAGGCGTTATCTCGAAGGTTATTCAGGGACGTCTATCATGTTCCAGCTCAAGAAGGAAGGCTTTCTCACCAAGGAAGACAGGCCGTTTGGCCAGAGCACCGTGAGCAAGGTGCTCCACCACGCGCGCTGGTACGCAGGAGTTATTAAGTACAAGGATAAGGAGTTCCGGGGGCTTATCGAGCCGATCATAACCGAAGAAGAGGCGGAACGTATCAAGGAAAGGCTAAGTCGAAATACTAACTGGCGGACAGCCTACGGGCGGGCACACTGGTGGACAGGTCGGGTATTCTGCGGCGTTTGCCAGAGAAGGGTTTCAATCTCGAAGAGTCATGGGTGCCGGTGCAACGGGAGGGACAACCGCCTCCCCGAGGTGTGCACCGCTCCATGCCTGGGTTTCGATGCATTCCAATTCGCGCTCAGTGATGCGCTGAGGCTTACCTTATCCCACCCCGAGGCCATGTTTGAGCAGATATGCCAGCAGATGGATGGCTGGGAGAAGGAGACGGCTTTTCTGGCCGGTGAGCTTAGGGACAAGAAGGAAAGGCTGGCTGAAGTAGACCATCGTCTGGATAGGCTTTCCCGTCAGCACGAAATGGGTATACTGGATGAAGTTCAGCTGATGGAGCGCACTTCGGAAACAGCCAGGGACCGGAAAGAGATGCAGGCGCGGGTTCGTGAATTGGAGAATATCCTGAGTTCTCCGGCTCCCTGGAGCCTGGGGCAAGATGACCTTCTCGTCAGAGACTTCCTGGACGTCTTTGAACTTCACGAAGACTCGCCCGAGCGTAACTTTATGTCTGCGGTAACCACTATCGCCACAAAGTGGATGGAAGACCTGGGTGTGCCGGGAACCGTACCTCATGAAGAGACATGGCAGAGAATTGCCGAGAAGTCAAACCTGCGGGTGTCGGTTTACCCTCCCGAGGTGAACGAGATCGCCGGCCAGCCATTGAAGGCGACCCTGAGAATAACGGGTGAATTTTCACCAGGCGCTGGCACCCAGGTTGTGGGAGCGGGTATCCAGGCCGCAACGGTCTCCACGCTGTCTTGATAGCGTGTACAGCAAAGGCATCACGCAGCCGGTGAGGACTAATACCCCTGACTTCTCCCGTCTCTCGGTTAATCAGCTGATCCAATCCTGCTCTTGAGGCATATGTCTTGACCAGTAACCAAGCATATTCACGAGTCAGTCCAAAGATAAGCCGATGACTGTTTTTACCTACCGGGCCGCCACGATCAATGTATTCCTTTAGCATGTCCAGGGTCTCATCATCCACGGGAAGAACCCGGTGGCGTCTATGTTCCCGTTCGTTAATTACTGCTTGTTCTACTATTGAGCCGCAGCCCGGGCAGAATCTGGCAGTTCTGCTTAACCTCTCCTTACAGTTGGGGCAGGAGAGTTTGATTCTTCGTTTCAGATGCACGACAGTAATCGTATCCTGGTCAAAGTCGATATCGTCAACAGTGATACCCAAAGCTTCAGAAACGCGGCAGCCAAGACGGGCCAGTAGCCTGATCAGGAGCTTATCCCGCAGGCACTCGGCTGCTTGTTCAATCCGGACTACTTCCTTCGGCTCAAGATATGTCTTCATTTTGCTGGTTCTTATAATTTTCGGTTTTTTACTTTTTACATTCTTATTATCCAACATAAAGTCATTAAGTGAAATTAGAAGAACCAGCTAGTTTTACATACCCCTCCCTACGGGAAAGGAAATCTATAAAATAAAAGCGGCTGGCCTTATTCTCAAATAGCTAAATACTTCGGGGTTTCAAAGAGTACGGACTATCTAAGAATGAGGTCAACCTCACTCATTTTTGTGCTGTGATTCCCAAAGAGGTATGTCTGCGTAGTCCCGTTAACGGGTTGTTCTTTAATCGTCATTTTTTTATCAGGAAATATTTCTTTAAGTATAGAGTGTGTAGTATCAAACGTGAATTTACGTGAATCAGTTCTCACATAGATAACGCTTTTTTTATCCGTCAGGTAAGACACCTTGCGAAATGTTGTGTCTAACAAATCCCTATATTCGGTCTCAACTTGGAATCTCTCTCTATTTTTCCCAAGACTACTGTTAGGAGTTGGAGGATAGCCGAGCATCCAGAGACGTATCCACTGGTCGTAGTGATAGTTAGTCACGCCGAAGTATGGTGGGGAGGTAAAGATGAGGCGTATTGGTAATCTTCCCGAACTCTTTAGATGTCTGTAAACCTTGTTAAGCATATAGTGGCAATCACCAAGATAGATGTGACTACCGTTCATATAAGGACGTCCCTTTGCGTATCGCCATCTTATTCTGTTTAGCATGAAGTTGACCGGATCTAGGTCAGGTGGATTTAGAGCATGCTCTTTCCACCAGCGAACGGCGTAGTCGGGTGCCATTGACTTCGTTTGTCGCATCTGATTCGATAGAGATTGATTGCGTTTCCCATGAAGGTACACCAGAAGAAGTCCCATTAATGTCCAATCGGCAACTTTCTGTTTCCAATTAAGCTGGTCACGAGCGGCTAATAAGAACTTCCTTACATTTTGGCTAAAGCATAAATGGAAAAATTCCGGAAGATTTCCAGCAGCCTCGTTATATTCATCAGCTGTCTTGGCGAGTTCTAAAAGTCTATTTTCCACCATTTCCTGGCTGGCTGGATGAAGCTTAGTTTTCCCATAGATCCAACCTACGGGGTTTAATTCAATTCCAATCCCGGTGCGTCTATGTATTGTGGCGCTATAGATAGAGGTTGCTCGTCCAGCGAAGGGATCGAGTACTATGTCCCCTTCTTTGGTATATTGTTCAATAACTTCATCTGCAAATTTCACTGGGAACATCGCGTAGTATGGGCCAACACCTGCCCATCGCTTTTCCGCGGTATCAAATTTACCCTCGGCCAAATTAGTTTACCCCCATCAACGCTTGAGCAAGTTGCTTTAGCACCTTAGCCCCAAGGTTAAGTGGAATCGATGCTTCTGCATGTGCTGATATAAGAGGTGAAATCGCATTAGGAAATCGTGAAGACACTAACCTGTCCAACAGCGAACAGACAGCGCTGAATTGGGGATAGAGGCTGACATCATCGGATTCAATTGTATCTTGTTCGTCAGTGAGAAAAGGAATGCTAGCCACTATTCGTGCTCCGTTTTTTGTTTTATAGAAAAATTTGCGCCCGAAGTATGTATCTTGACCATAGCGGCGTGTACTTGAGGATTGATGGATGCGTTTCTTTATGTAGTCGTCTTTAAGCAAGACAAAACCACGTGGTGGGAATAAGAGTTGTCCTGCTGTCTCCGTGTTATCTATCTCTTCAAAGTGAGTCACAAATTCACCACTCTTCTCAATGCCAACGATGATTAAATCCTTTCCCGTTTCCTTCTGCACAATAGCGTTTATGCGCTTTAGTTCTTTGCTTATAGCCTCACTTAACCATGCCGGTGGGCCGAAAACGGCAAGTGGGCCATCAATAAAGAAGGCAATTTTATCCACTCGCTTTAGCATATTACGTTTCTCAAAGCATCGTAATAGGTGTATAAGTAAAATTCTTTCCCATACTTGCCTGACATAGGCAAATGCTTCACCGTTAGTGCCAAGGTCATTGAATCGTTCGTGGATTCGCAAGGCATCTGTGGAGAAAATGGGTTGTTTGCATGTAGGACATTCTATGGTGCTAGGCGGTATATATAATAAGCCTTGGCAACCGTTGGTCTCTGAATATGGGCACCTCTGTGCGTCATGAGGTTTTAAAAGAAGGAGGGCTTCATATGTTTCGATTAAAGGTATCCTGTCTTCCTCATCAAGGATCGTACTTTGAAATAAGTCATAGAGCTCCTCGCGGAATGAAACACGGGCAGATGTTTGTCTACGTGTGACGACATTACTACCTGGTAGAGCTGCATCAATTGTGGAAGCTTTTTCAGTTTCGCGAAATCTCTGTGGGTCAATAGGCCGGTCAGTATCAAGTTCGTCGATTAATGCCAAATCAATAAGTACACTTGCAACAGTGCAATACCCTACCTTCGCACCTGGATATCCATTTACTACCGGAACTTCAGTATTGCCCCCGTCTATGGCAACCACAAGCCTGGGTAGTGCATCAGCGCATTCAGGAGCCAAAAAGGGCTGTAGAGCAGGTAAAGTCGTGTTCTCTTTATTGCATACCTTGCAACGGGATAGCAATTGCTTAACGTGTTCTGTTTCTACAATACGACGTAGCGGATGATAACTGGCAAATTCGCCTTCATACGGCATTAGGGGTCTCCTTGACGGCTTGAATGGAAAATCGGTCTATCTGTACTGGAATCACATAAGGATTAGAAAGAGTCTTAACTCTTAGGAATCCTTTGTCCTGCGCTCGTAGAATGCTACCCTCAAAATCAGCAAAATCATAGAATTTCTTGATTTCTTTGGTTTCATCCGTGTTGTTCAAGTGACCGATGAACCAGTTGGCAGTGTTACGCAGGATATTTTGTTGAATGGAACTGACTTCTTGAGTAGCGTAAACCAAGCCGATGTGATACTTTGCTCCTTCTTTAGCTGTCCGTACCCAGATATCCTTTAAATCAAGCTCACGTGATGATGGTAACACATTATGCGCTTCTTCTACATAGACGAGTATTTCAGTAGGAATTTCGGCATTACGGAATTTTTTCTGGTTAGCCTCAAAGATATAGCGCATCACTCGGTCAGCGTTAGCTTTATTTAGTTCTGGATTCCCGCTGGATTGATCCACAATGACAAGATTTCCCTTTTCGAGCTCTTTGTAGATGTCATCTGCATAGTCTGAGGTAATTGACGAACTATGTTGTTCGTGAACACGGCCAATCAGACGCGAGCCGTTAGGGTAGTGATACATTTCTAAGATCTTCTTTAATGTATCGTCTGCCCAAGGACCGGTTGAGCTGGTTTTAACATACTCTTGGTCAAATTGATTATAACTGGCGTCCGAGTCATTAATATAATCCCGAAGTATTTTAAAAGCTTGGGTTAGTTGACCCCATGACGGGTTGGAAGTTCCAAATATTTTCGAACAGTATCCGTATTCAACTGGATTATCGCCCAGTCCTTGTTGTGAATCATTCTCCATTGCCTTAATTAAATTCTGGTTAAAAAGCTTGGAAGTATTAGGGCTCATATTCTCGGGAGGCTGTAATCCCGCCTTGTTTAAAAGAGCCCGATAGCATAATACCTGCCGCCGATAACGCGTCATCGCTGATTGATCATCTTGAGGTGGTTCTTCGAATGTGACGTCAACGAAATTTTTTATATAGGTCGAACCTTGGTCGGCGAGCGCCTCGTTAATAATCTCTTTGCCTATCTGTAAGTTCTCATCCCGGTAAAAATTTAAGGCAACTATCCCTTGGTGTCATGTAAAGGGGGTGCTTAATTGTATCCCCTTGATAAGTGGCACAAGGGCAACCCTATTGTCTGGCTTCTAGCATATTTTGCTGTGTTACTTATATTTGTTATAGTCGGTGTGGTCTTATCCCCTTTAGATATTGGCAGAGATTTAATCATTGACATTCTATCAATCGGGCTACATGTAGCCGAAATAGCGTTTGCAGTCCTCATTGTATTTATTTTAGCAAGCCTTGCTCTTAATCAGCCAATAACAGAAAAGAAGCATAATAACCATAAGCACAATGTCCCCCGCAATTTGTGTATAAAATTGCGTTTCATACGCTTCTTGTCCAGTTGTAGTAAGCATTCTCTGATACTCAAGAACTTGTCTAATGTCATTAAGCCCGATAAGAAGACCGATGATAGTAAGCAACCCGACAATTATCGTCATGGTAAGGAATTATAACAGAGGGAAGGCTTTGTGTATATAGATAGATGGGCGTATAATACTCCCAACAAAATCGTTGGGAGGTTAACGATGCCAGACCCGAAAGACTATATGGATGACGACCATGTGTTTGTCAAAGGGCATGTAAGGCGCAAATCAGGAGAAACTCCGACAGGTCACAGGCGTAGGTCTTGGTTTTGGAATATCGCTTGGTACTGGCGTTTGCTTATTGTATTTGGGATTCCCGTAGTCATAGTGGCATTGGTGGCAAAATATCCGTTCATATTACTTAGCTTGATACTTCCCTTCATTTTTTGGCTAGTGGTAAGTGGCACACGCCGAAAGCGTAAACAGGGAAAGCCACTGGATAAAAACAGGAGGATAGACCTGTTTTGAGATTGGAGAAAGTGCATGAAAACGCTGAAGTGGTATCAATATGCTCTTTTGATTGTGTCATTGGGTTTCATAGGATTAGGCATTGTTGCTTCTAATGGATTGGAGATTTTCGCCGGAATAGTGGGAATTGTCATGGTATTCACCGCATTAAAAGCGAAGGGCGTACCTAAAGACAAGTAACAATGTGTATGTATTGATAGATGGTAAGTTTTGGGGTATAGTTGGCATATCCTGTAAAAAGGAGTGCCGACATGGAGATACAGTGGGTTATGTTAGCATTAAACTACATAGAGATAGAAGGGTTTATCAACATATTGGGAGTATTCCATCGGCTTAATTTAAGCAAGAATGATACTTACTCGTTCCTTTTAATAGCTAAGGTCAATGTAAAACCGACAGAGGCGTTTGAGAAAAAGAGGTTGATTATATATATTACTCGTGATGATGAACGAATAGTGGGTTTGGAAGTGCTATATACATTACCAAGTTTGGAGACATGGGCAAACTTCATACCCTATATATCAATTCCAATAAGAAATATGAGGTTTACTAGCGGGGAATATAAGTTCAGAATCATAGTAGATAACGAGGTCAAAAGCCAAGAAACAATTGAAGCAGGATATTACGGAGGGTGATATGAAAGAACTGCCAGTGAAAATCATCTATAAGAAAAGAGGGTTTTCCCCAAATCTAAAAGTGCAGGCTTTTCAAGTAGAAGCGGGTGATAGCTATTCAATTAGTGATGAACAGGGCATAACCAAAGAAGAGTTTTTCTCAATCTTGGACAAAGCCTCACAGCCCATAGACCGTGAGGCTAAATCCGATTCAGAAACGTCTGAAACATAGGGGCTTCGTCCTTGCGGTGATTGTAACGGAACGAATACTCGTTGATGTAGGACTGGAGATAGTCGGGGGAAACGGAATGATAGACACCAGAGATGCCACGCTTGACCAGAGACCAAAACCCTTCGATGCTGTTGGTGTGGACTTTGCCACGGACATACTCTTTGTCATGGTGGCGAATCCTGAGATGCTGGTAGCCGATTCTGGTCATGTGGTCGTAGGGAGGGAACTCGTCAGTAAACAGCACGGCTTCCCGATTGACATTGCGAGCCATGAACGGGACAAGGGTGTGCCTTTTCACATCGGGGACAACTGTGGCGATGACCTTGCCCTGCCTTTGGGTGGCACCGAGAACCTTTGTTTTGCCCTCAGCGCCACGCCCACGCTTGCCGTGCCGCATACCGCCGACATAGGTCTCGTCAACTTCAACCTCGCCCGTGAGTGGCTTGTTGTATTCGTTGAGGAGGGTGCGGATTTGCTTGAACATTCTCCAAGCCGTCTTGTAGGTCACGCCCAATTCCCGTTCAAGCTGCTTGGCGGAAATGCCGCAACGGGTGGAAGACATGATATAGATAGCCTGAAACCAAGTCCTGAGCGGAGTAGGCGACTTGTGGAATATCGTGCTGGCAAGCGGGGACACCTGATGCCCGCAGTTGTCGCATTCGTAAACTGGTCGCTTGGCAAGTTTGTGATGCTTCGTTATCTTATTGCAGACTGGGCATTCAATCCCGTTCGGGTAGCGGTGGTTCTTTACCCACTCAAGGCAGGCATCGGTGTTCGGGAATGTCTCGTCAAAGTCTTTTCTCGTAAACTTTTCCATTTCTTTCACCCCTCTCATCATGTATTATACCACAAACACTACATGATGTCAAGGGATAATTACCAAATTTAATAACATGAGCTTACGATTGGGGTCATTCTTGTGCTTTGTAATACCGTAGGTCACGACTTCCTTTTTCAGATCTTCCTGCTTCCCACTTGGACCACATTTCCAGACGTTCTTGATTGCTTCCGGATTTAGGTCTTTGCCACTGGCATCTTGTTCATTTTCATTGGCATATTCGCCGTTAGGATCAAAAATAATTTGCCCGATGCGTCGCTCACCTGTTTGCCATCTTAATGCGAAAATAGAGCGCAACATTATCTTTGTTGTATTTGATTTACCGGTTCTGGTCATTCCAAAGAGAGCGGTTTTCTGTCCTAAAAGGTCGAGGGGAGTTATACTGACCGGAACACCGTCAATCTGTTGGAACGGTCTATGGGTAGATGCATAACGTACTTGGCCTACGGGCACCGTGTAGCTCGCTGCGCTTTCATCAGCATGCTCACCGCGGTAATTGGCAATAATTTCTAGGAATTTACCTCTTGGTTTGAACACCTTAAGACCTCGGTTCGGATAATAATTGCTTAAATCAGAACCAAAGGCCAGCCGATAACCTTGCTCGTTAGTTGACATGTAATATGTACCAAGCACTCGACAGCGCACTCCGGCGTAACTCAACAAGTTGTGAGTCGTTGGATCCATAACGCCTCGGTCATCCCAATTCTTGTTTAATTCTCCACTAACTCGCTGGGCGTTCTCTACTCTGACGCGTAAGGCTTCGTCAGCATTAGGAAGATTTGCTTTGTCTAAAACGCGCAATAGAATTACCGAAGCATCTTCTTGGCGAATGTCTGTGTGAGTCGATGGAGCAATTCGTGTGGCAATTAAGAAAGAGAGGGCAGGTATTCCTCCAACAGTCTGGCGATGATAATCGTGGATTTGAACCAACGCTTCTTCATAACCAAGGGAATATACTTCACCAACGTAGGCCGTTTCATCGATTAAACTAGTTAGAATTTCCGCCGCAGTCACTTGCTCTGGATCTAGCTGAGGATTGTCCAATCGATCCGAAGAGGTTGATATTAAATCTGCCATTGCCCTACCTCCGATTTTAGTCAGGGTCTAGTATCCTATTAGCAAAACATCCGAAAATGGCAAGCGGAGCCTCTCACCACTATAAATTGCGTCAAATATATCCTTGCACATTTCGTAAGTCTTATCGATGATTTTTCGTCCATTTGACATGAAAGAATACTCTTGGGGAACCGCCAGAACGAAGTATTGAATACCAACAAGGAGCGAAGTCTGGATTATATCCCTATATATGGCGTTTCCTCGTGTCGATCGACCTGCTTCTACTTCAAGAGCTATCTTCAGATTCTCATGGTAAGAATCTATTTGATATTGTAACCCTGGGCGGCCATATTCGCCGAAATATACGGGACGAACGATGTTTTTCTTTTCGCCACCTTCGACCAAAAACCCAAGTTTTTCCAAGCCAAGTCTAATAGTTGATAAAACTTCATCACTCGGTTTATGCAGCGCAGTAGAATCAATTGAATCTTTATTTCCAGAGAAAATTTCAACTAGTGGCCCTACCCAAGGGGGGATTTCCATCCATTGGGGATAAAAAATCCAAGAAGGATATTCCCGCATTTGTTTCAAATTGTGAAGCCTCTTGTTTAACTACAAAAAACTTGTTTAGATTATACGAATTATACACCTGTATTCGAGAGTGAACAATACATAATCTTTTTTAGGGTGGAGTAGGGCTACAGAACTTCATATTGAACACGTGGAGAAACTAAATTTGCTAATCGGATATATAAACTGGTCATCCACCTGTTATTCTTTCCAACCATTAAAGCTAAAGTGGTTATATACAGGTCAAACCATCATACCTAAATTGGTTGAATACTGGCTGACCACTTGAAGCTAGCTGGTTGGTTTTCAACCACTCGTAAAACCCCAAAATCGTAGCTAAATCCGCACGCACCGGGGGCCACCCTTGAATTCAGTAAAGAGGTGTGGCCCGTATCAATGGTGTATTGCGAATGCTGCAGCTTGAATAGTCATGGAATTAACTTGGGGATTTATGTTGCGATAGAAACACAGACATCCCGACGTTTGTGTAAAGATGACTTTTAAGTAAAACCAGACATTGGAAGGAAAATGATAAGAATAGAGGCATTGTTCTTGGTCGAGAACTATCAGCAACTTATCTAAAATAGAGAAGTTCTAATCTTGGCCCAGCTAAGATTTCTTCCAATCAGCAACTCGCTCATATTGGCATGGTGGGTATTTTTCATCGCGATCTCGGCTATCTCAAACCCATGCCTTTCTGCCATCAAGCGGACCTCTTCAGCATTATCGTAGGTCATTAGGAAATCACCGCGTAGCGTCTCGACCAAAGAGAATAATTTTTCGTGGTCAAGTACGTTATGAGTGTAAAGCCGGGTTCCGGCCTTTTTACCAGCCGCGGTGTAAGGCGGATCGATAAAGAATACAACGTCTTGCTGTTCGACATATTTGTGAATAACAGCAATACCATCCCCATGAATAAATTCTATCCTGTCACCAATCCTTCCAATATTGTGTATACGCTTTGCCAGAGTCTGAGGATACCAACGGGAATTAATACCTTTTCCCTGCTCTCCGTGCTTTATCAGACCAGCGCCCGGTGCCATAATCCCGCCATGACTGGTACGATTTCTGAGTAAAGTTTTAAAAGCGTTCTCCCGTAGAGAATCATCGCTACTATTCAGTGCTTCTTCCAGGGATTCATGTGTCATTTTAAAATTGAGAACCCGATCTGCCAGCCAATCAGCATCACCGCCGAGTAACGCTTTCCAAACACTGGCTATCTGTTCATCCAATTCTACCATTAGCACCCGATCAGCAAGCCTCTCAAAAGCTACTGTTAAACTAACAATACCTCCGCCGGCAAAAGGCTCTATAAAAATACATGGTCTTTTAGCTTGAGTACTCAGCCATACCCTGATTTGAGGAATTAACCACGTCTTGCCCCCTGGATAACGAAACGGGCTTCGCTGTGGCACGGAAGCCACATTAACGATCCTTTTTAGTTGGGTAATTTCACTCGGATTAACCTGTACCAATGTCCCCAAGCCTCTCTATGTTAATGGTATTAGTTTCCGGTGGGGTGCCTTCCAGCTTTTCATCAAGTTTCTCTTGAAGCTTTTCAATGAAATCATCAGGAGAGCCAGCTTCAGGTCGTATTATTTGGTCTAATGACTCATTGAAACGTGTATAAACTGTCTTTACTCTCTTTAATGAATAGAGTTTTTCATTCGTATTAAGTGCGAGGTTATAGACCAGCCATACGATATCTGCCTGTTCAGGCTTCACGTTCTTGAGGTTCGGAAGTGTTGAAAAGAAACCTTCATCAAGTGCAACGGCTATCTTCTTGTTCCAAGCATTCAGGATTCCGCCTTTATATAGTAATTGTGGTACAAGGCGTTTCCTGCTTGAGGAAAGATAATCAGGGCGAGGATAATTTGTTTCTTTACGCCAGTCCATATCCACGTGTTTTTCAGGGTCTTGCATATATCGCTCGAAGGGTCTACGGACATTACCTGAGTGTAAACTGCCTGGATTTCTAGAGCGCCGAAGTCAGTCACTTTTCCGGCTGAATCATAAGCGACTAGAACGACATCAATATTTCCAGCCGTATTCCCGTTTTTATCGTTGAGCCGGACTTCCGTTAGTGAAGTCCATGCAGTTCCCCCAGGGAAGAAAAACGCTGCGGCGTCTTCGGCTATCAGCCAGTCCTGGCGAAAGCGTATAGGACACGTAATGGCTATTTTATCATCATGAAAGACGCTACAAACTCCGAGCGGGTCGTCTGCTTTATCCTTCGTGCAATTTGGCACCTTGTTCTGGAAAGGACAAAGCTTCAACCTACGATACCTTGCGGCATTTTCGGTCACGTTGTTGCAAGGGAATCCGAAAACCTCTGCTAACGGATTATTAGGCATCGTATACCCCTGGATTTCTAATGTTATTCATTATGCTTCATTCTACATTGCCCTCTCCTTTATAGCAAGACTGTTGGTTGCGAAGAATATCGATTTTACCAGTGTCAGCTATGTAGCAAGCCATGTATTAAGCCTGTGTCGCTACTATCATAGGTATTTCCGTCGTCATAAATGCGTCAACTATAGTCCGATCAAATTGGGTACCACTACATCGTCTCATCTCGTCATCAACGATTAGTATTCCTTGTCGTTCGTTCATGGCATCCACGCCTAGCTGGTACTAGAAGTGGTTAGGGCCACCCTGAATATGGCCCTTAACTCTTCAGGTGTGAAAGGCTTGGCCAAAAACGGTCGACCAGTCTCCTCCAAAAATGCTCTAATATTATCGCTAATCACATCTCCAGTACTGAATATGATCCGATTTGCCATTTCAGGGCAATTATCTTTTGATCGCTTGTAGAGTTCTACACCGTTCATCTTAGGCGTCCTGATATCAACGAGACATAAGTCATACATGTTTGTCTTCAGTCTGTTCATAGCAACCTGTCCGTTGATGGCAATTTCTACGTCAAAACCATCAGCTGCCAACGTCCTGACGCATACCTTTGCTATAGCTGGCTCGTCTTCCACGACTAGCACCGTTCTCCTATTTCTGACCGATTCTTTCACTTTCCCATCTCCTTAGAACTCAGCGACCATTAATGGGCAATTCCACTATAAAAGTGGCTCCTTCACCGGTTTTACTTTCGGCGTATATTTGGCCACCATGTGTGGATACTATACCATGACAGATGCTCAGCCCAAGCCCTGTTCCTTTGCCCACCTCTTTGGTAGTGAAAAACGGGTCAAATATACGACTTAGATTTTCCTCAGTGATTCCCGGGCCATTATCGGCAAATATGGCCCTGACAACATGGTTGACCCCTTCAGTAGTAATGACTAGCTTTCCTTTACCATGTGCTTCCAACATTGCATTCTCAGCGTTGACAATTATGTTTAAGAAGACCTGCTGCAGCTGAAAATGGTCACTCATGATTTCTGGAAGGTCGGTCGCAAGATGTCTCTCGATCTCAATGTTATTTACCTTTTGCTCATAAGCACGTAGTCTCAAAACGTCCTCAATGATATTGTTGAGCTGGCTTAGCTGTTTAGCTGGAGCATGCTTTCTGGCAAAGGTCAGAAGGTTCTTGACTATATTGGAGGCGCGTTCGGCTTCGCTACATACAATTCCAAGATCCTCTTTGATCTCGTCCGGTGTGTTTCCCTCTATCAGCAATTGTGAGAAGCCTATAACACTGGTTAGCGGATTGTTGAGCTCATGAGCAATACCTGAAGCGAGTTCGCCAATAGAAGCCAACCGGTCTGTCATGATCAACTGCTCTTCCATACGCTTCCGCTCCGTGACATCTCTGGTGATATGGACCGAACCGGCTAGCTCGCCCTTCGGATCTAATATGGGTGACGTAGCTATCTGAAGATGGATCTTAAGACTAGGCTCAAAGAACTCTTCCATAGCAGGCTTCCCAGTCTTCAAAGTCTGCTGGTGAGGGCAATTTGGCGGAGGCCTTTTTGTGCCATGCACTACTTCGTAGCAAGCCTTACCGAGAAGTTCTTTGGGTGTTGATTTTAACGCGTTGGCAAAAGCCCTGTTCATCCTTACGATTCTGTTGTCAATGCTATGAATGGAGATGAGATCTGTAATCGAGTCAAAAGTCGTCCGCCATTCCTCTGCGGCATGTCTGATCTCATCCTCTGCTAGCTTGCGCTGGTCTATTTCTAAGCTTAATCTTGTCGCTTGCTGCCTAAGATCGTCATTTTTTCGCTCAAGCAGTCTCTTCATCTCTCCTTGCTTTCCGATTAGCCAGCTAAACACGATGCCAATTGCAAGAAGCCCAACCTCTAGAGACGTGTTTGGCCCCCACTGGTGTGCTACAATAACCGAGAGTACAATCGGCGCTAATGCAAAACAGACAGTTAGCCCTCCTTTCATTCCGAATCGCCAGGATGCAATAGCTACAGAAAACAAGAACAAGAAGCGATATAGCGCTACGTAATAGCCAAGCTCATTATTCTCAGTATAAGCAAAGCCAACTACGGCAAGAAGATTAGGCGCATAGATGAAGAAGCCTGCAGAAACCACGAGAACAGCTATATACCAAAAGTAACGATCCTTAATCAATCTTGCCAATCGTCTCTTCATATGTCGATCCTTTGCTAAAACCGTCTTGTGCGTTTCTGTAATGCCTGATGGCATCACGCCATGACAATCTCCCATTTTATTTGACATACCTCATCTTTTTATCTGAAGAGTGGTGCCTGCTCAATCTCCTCATTATCGAACATGATATCGGCTAGGTACAGATTCGTTGATTGTTGAACTGGTAGCTCTTTGACTGTGTTCTTCTGACTCATTACCTGTCTCCCTCGCTTCAACACTATAAAAGGGTATAGAACTGTCACCTCAATTGATCCTGTTTGTTACCTTTAACAGGACTCTTAAGGCACTATCATATCAGTAGCGTGTGTCTCTGCCTATCATCCTTTTGGGCTATTTCTCCATTACCTTTATGCCGGACTGAGTTAAAACACTGGGCGGGAGAGGGAAAAGAATACGATTTCTCCCTCAGATATGACGAAAGCTACTTGATGTCCAGAAAAAAGTCTGTTCAAGTCTTGCTTAGGGAACGTTGCTTGATGGTTAAAGGAAAAATCCAGAGAAGAGGGCCAAAAGCACTCTCAATCATTGCAGAGGACTTGTCACCGTTACCGGCCGTGACTTTCTACTTCATTCTCCGTCTCAGTTTTCCCGTCGGGTGAATCAATATGTGCAGCATTGATGGAAGTCCTGATATAGTCTATACGCTCAATATAAGTAATGACACTGGTAGTGATAATGAGAAAATACTTTTATGGTTTAGGAATAACAGAAAAGTACACATGATCCACAGTCATGGTATCTTACCCTCCATAATATTTTTGTCTGATCATCACATAGTTTCATACATGATTGAGTCCCACCTGGGGGCCTGACACTTAAGAATTTTCCCTGTCAAGTCACCCTTGTCAAGCCTATATATAGTGTATCCCTTGACCCTTGTCACTGGAAACGCTTTGTTGTCCTACTAATGGGATTATGAAGTCATGATATTCCCCTTTTGTTTCGGGTAGTAAATAGTGTGAGGACATGTGACAAAGTGTATGTTAGCGTGACTTTCAAGCCCACAAATGGTTTTTTATCAGGAATATTATATTATGGGAGCGTATGGGACTTTTCCATGGAGTCATGGGGGACTATGGGACTTTACCAGGGGACTAATATCCTGGGATAAAATGCATCATTATGCGTCTCGGTGTATTAAATAATACACTTTTTACATGAATCGAGGACCATAGGATTCTGTTTTCAAGTTTCAAGATATTCTTACGGAGTCTCTACACAAGATACACTTTCATTCGACCAGGTCTCCCGTCACGTTATTCTCAGTATAGTCAGGACATGACGGACACTTACCAGGAAAAGAATCCTTATTTACCAGAAGTTGAAGATGTTCCTGTAACTCGTCATAGAATTGCTGCAACTGCTCTACTCGATTTAATAGGTCACGTACTCTAGCCTGCACTCCGATAGAATCATCCCGGTCATCCCAGAGAATTCTTGCCAGATTGGTCAAACCAGCACTAATCTGACCTGAATCACGGGTCATATATGCCAGGGCAATAGCCATTCTGGCCCTGACTTCCCGCAAAGACTCGGCGAAATTAACAGAAAATGTCTTCGACCTGGCTTCTATCACTGCATACGCGAAAAGATCACATAAAAGCATGGATCCGATGATGTGGGTTGCGGTTTTACTGGCCGACACCGCCCCGACAATATCAGTATAACCGCCTAGCGTGGATAGCTGCTGTTTGTAGCATTGCTGTAAGCTGGTAACTGAAATGATTTGGCTTACTACTTCGGCTAGCATCCCATAATCAAAGGCCAGTTTCATAGATTGCTGTTTCAAGCTTTCGAGATTGCCAACAATTGGGTGGTCCGATAAATGTATTAACAAATCAGCGAATGCCGGGTTACTTTCAACCGGTAGATGATAATCAGGACCAGAAAACTGCGTTTCCTCCTGGTTTTTGAGCGCGTCTTCGAATAGGTTGGTAGTATCGGGTTGCTCGAATATCTCGTATATCGATTCTCGGGGCATTTCCTCGGTTAGCCATCCCTTCACTGCATAGGGTAATTTCGAAGGGGGTGGCAGCTGGTTCATCCAATCGGTGAGAGTGGAGCGTAGTTCCGATGTATGCTTCCTTTTCGCTTCACGGACCAGAGGGGCTTCTGCTGCTTGTTTGGTTATAAAGTCTTCTCTGTAGTGGCGCAGGATATCTTCACCCTTAAGCTGGACTGCTCTCTTAAAGAATATCATCGGATATTTCCTCTAGTCTGGGAAATTCCCTTTCTACTAATCGTTTCATAGCTTGGTCGTCACACAGCTTATTGGCTTCATGCAGGTCGCATTGCCTGATCAATCGCTCTAATTTGACCACAGTACTCTTACCACAACTGATAATGCCTTTAACATCATCCTGACTGAGACCGAGTGTGCGGAGTATCAAAATACTCAAATGCCTCTCATATTTAGTCGGTTTTTTCATTTCCAGTACCAAATAGGACTAATTTAGTACTACGGAGAACTGACATCCAATCCGACCTAGTTTATGCTGAGTCTAGCACAACTCAATAGCTACAGCAAAGATTTGGATCGTACGGATAGAGCCCATTATGAAATTGGAAGTAAGAGTCAAGGATCGAAGACCAACTGGAAGCATGATAAGCGGCTTTTTACCACTATTTCGCCACGGGGTAAAGGGAAAGATTAGAGTAAATGGTCACACAACATGAAAAACACCCCAAGAAACCGGGCAGACCAAGGGCCATCCCCGAGGAGTATGAGTCCGTGGTTGTAGCCATGTATGACGATGGTGATGGCTACAGAACTATTACCCGTAAACTACGTGACCACGGTCTCAATCCTGACTATACGACAGTTCGCCGGACTCTCATAAGGCTAGGTAAGGTCCCCAGCAATAGTAAGGCTTCAAAAAGTTGAACCGATATGCGTAAAGAAACAGGTTTAACCTTAGATAAACTAATCGAACTCTACGAGCTGAGTAATCAGGCCGAGGGTAAGAGCGGAAGAACAATTACCTGGTACCGCTATATTCTCGGTACATTCTCCCGGTATGCTCAGCAGAACTTGGGCTCAAACGACCTCTCTGTGTTCAATATTGATAACATCAGACAGTACGTCCTGGATCTGCGCAACAGAAAAAGCTTCGAAGGACACCCCTACACACATTCCCAGGATAAACCGGTCTCCAGCAAGACAGTACAGGGTCATGTAAGAGCACTAAAGGCCTTTGCGACATGGGTTTACAGAGACGGTTACACAAGCGAAAACAGGCTCAAGAATTTGAAGGTACCCAAAGCAATTTCCAGGATTATGGAACCCCTGACCGCAGTAGAACAGAGGAAAATCCTGGTAACTGCCAGAAACAGTTCGCATGAGGGCATACGAAACCATGCCATTGTGCTGACATTTCTGGACACCGGCCAGAGAGAGTCTGAGTTGGCAAACTGCCCTATTAATAACTTGAATCTGGAGGATGGCTATATGAAAGTGCTTGGTAAGGGGGCAAAAGAAAGGGTAGTCCCTATCGGGGCATATTGCCAGCAGATACTAGGAAATTATATCGACAATGTGAGGCCGGTGCCCCAGAATGGTGACAGCAATAATCTGTTTCTTACCAGCACCGGCAAACCGATAACAGCAAATACCATAAAACTATTGTTCCATCGTTTAGCCAGGGCTTCCGGTGTAGAAAGATTGCATGCTCATTTATGCCGACATACATTTGCCGTGAACTACATAATGAACGGTGGGGATCTGTCTTCTCTAAAAGAAATACTGGGGCATACGACGTTCGAGATGGTAAACCATTACCTGCATTTCACCAGGTCTCAGATAACCGCCCAGCACCGTAAATATTCCCCCATGGATCGGCTGCATCTCCAGAAGTAGCCTGGCTATACCGTAATCTGCCATTTGAACTCCTTGCACCTAAGTCAGGGTGTCTACTATCTTGACCTTTCTAAATTGGCAGATTACAATTTCCATACTTTTGGTACCAATGTTGCTGCTGAAGAGTTGGAATAACTGATATTTATTCGGATTTAATAGGGATTCATTATAAATGATTGAAATAAGGTGCCCTAACTGTGATAGCATTGGCAAGATTTCTTTTTCTCAGCGGATTTACAGGGGCCCATATCGCTGCTGGAAATGCCGGAATATCTTCGCACTGGAAGTAAAGAACGATATACTTAAATCAATAAAGCCAATAAGCAAAGATGAATTTGAAAGATGGCAGGAACAGCAGAAGACTGAAAAATGGCGATTAGATAGTAAGCAAGAAAAAGATTGACCCTATCTATTCAGGTTGAGCAAGCCTCACGTTTACTGCCTGTGGACGACCATCTCGCCCCTGTCCGACATCAAATTCTACTTCTTGCCCTTCTCTCAGGGACTGATATTCAATGCCTTGAAGATTGTTGCGGTGGAAAAAGAGATCCTCATCCCCTTCTCCTTTTATGAAGCCATAGCTACCATCGATGAGCCGTCTGATTGTCCCTTTTGGCATCGGTATTACTCCCTGCATAAACTTGAAAGTCTACCTAGATTACTGTCAACGACGTGGTCTATTAAATCCATAATTAGTATACCATCTTTTACCTGTATACGGAATGTCGTTTCGAATCGATACTTAGTCCTTCGAGCACCACTACATTACGGCACCACTTCACGAATAGTTATAGCGGTAATCATTATCGGTGTAATTCAAATCCCAGTTCCTTTAATAGTCATAATAGAAATAAGTTCCGATCGAAAAAATAGTCAAAAAGTGAAGCGCTGATTGCAGCCGACAGCTTTGTATCCGATGATTTACAAAGACCCTCATTTATCGGTATACTGCAGATACTCATAACCCGATCGTAATTTCAAAGGAGGATTTATCTGTTGATAGTTAAGATTGTTACGGATAGTACTGCTGATTTAACGCCTGAATTAATTAAAGAGCTGGGGATCACCGTAGTTCCCCTATATGTGTGCTTTGGGGAAGATGTATACCGCGACCGGGTGGATATCAACGAAGATAATTTCTATGAGAGATTACTACAAGACTCTACACATCCTACTACTACTCAGCCGACTCCACAAGATTTCGCTGAAGTCTACCGACAGCTTTCAGCTGAAGCTGAAGGTATTATTTCCATTCATATTTCTGAGAAACTAAGTGGTACGTGTAACTCAGCACTCCAGGGCAAAAAATCAGTGGAGAATGGATGTCCAATTGAGGTAGTCGACTCGAAGACGACGTCAATGGCTCTAGGGTTGGTTGTTAAGGCGGCAGCTACCATAGCAAAGAATGGGACGAGTTTACAGCAGGTGGTAGAAGACGTGAAGGAGGTTGTATCAAGCGTTCGGTTACTTGTCCTCTTTGATACCTTGAAATACCTGGCCAAAGGTGGGCGCATTGGAAAAGCAAAGTCACTGCTGGGCTCCGTATTGAGCGTAAGGCCATTGCTCACAATTAAGGACGGTGAATTCGTGCCGGTTAGCCAAGTCCGCAGTCGTTCCAAGGGTATAAAGAAACTGTATGAATTTGCTAGAGATGCTGATAATATAGAGGACTTGGCAGTAATTCATAGCACTTCACCTGATGAGGCTGAGCTATTAGCTGATCGTATCAGTTCGATACTTAACTTAAAGCGGGCCAGAATAGCCAGATTGGGACCCGTGCTTGGAGTACACGGGGGCCCAGGTGTCTTAGCCATAGCATTAAGAGGAAAGAAGCCTTAATGTGAATATTAGTTCTTGCAACTTGAAATTATGACTGAAAAACAATAGAATCAGGGTGTCGGTTTACCTAGTGACTTGACACCCTGATTCTTTTAAGACTACCCCAAATGGGTGGGCCTTCTGAATCTAGTAGGCCGTGCAGGTCTCGAACCTGCGACACCCTGATTAAAAGTCAGGCCAGAGACAAGCTAGTGATCGCTTGTTGAGCCGACCGCTTGCCTCCTTTCAAGCGTATTATAAGAAAGGCTGGTGTGTAAGTCAACCCCGCGGTCAGATGTTGCAAAGCGGCGGCCGTTTCATTTTACCATGATCCGGCAACCAGTGGATTGACGAAGCCATCTTCCAGTGTTAAACTTGAATTATGTCAGGGAGGTTACCGATGGGAACCCAGAACATACTGGATGAGATACTGGGCAAGGTAGAGGAAATGCCTCTAGAGGATCAGGACTTGCTTGTTGAACTCATCAGAAACCGATACAGGGAGAAAAGGCGGGAGGATATCCTGACGAACGCTCGTCAGACGCTCGAAGAGCATAAAAAAGGCCTAACTTCTAAAGGAACCCCTTCCGACCTTTTTCGAGAGCTTGAGGCGTGATCAATTTAATTTGGGGTAGCAGCTTCAAAAGAGCTTACAAGAGGGTAACAGCTGCTAATCCAGATTTGAAACCTAAGATTGCCCAATCCCTGGAAACCTTTGTCGCCAATCCTCATCACCCTTCTTTGAGAACTCATAAGCTCAGCGGTAAGTTGAAAGGTTTGTGGGCTTTCGTCGTGGCCTATGATTGCCGAATAGTGTTCCAGTTTTTAGATGAGCAAAACGTCCTGCTAATTGACATCGGTAAGCACGACGAGGTTTATTGACTTTCTTACGGAACTTACAGTAGCTTATAGACCAGCAGCTCAATGTTTTCCCTGTTAGAGCAATGCCAGAGGCTGGAGGAATTATTTGTGGACCCTGTAACAAGTTGCTACCTAAGAGTGTGTCTCGTCATTGAGGACTGACGGATTTCCGGGACAAGAACCAGTCAAATCCCAATTGCTCTTGTACCTCCCTGAATCGATTTCGGCTCTTGACACATTCTGGGCGTATGGGGCCGCTGAACAATTTATACTTTAACATAGAGTGCTTCGTGGCTAGTAAGGAGCATAACCTTGGATGTCCTCAGTTTGTCCCCTGTAAGTGTTTACTGGCAACTTGGATGGTCTCGTTGTTGCAGGGAAAGTCCTCGTTACCGCCTCAATCGCTTGTTTGCTCCACGGCAGGAGTCGCACGATTCCTGATTCAACAGTCTCTTTTAAGGCGGGTAGTGGATGTCCCCTAACAAGCACAGCATCAACCACCCCACGTCTTAATGCTTCAAACACCTCCGGCATAGGAACCAAGACAGGCACGAATGATAACCTGTAGGTATCTAGTGCCGTTTGTAGCCATTGTGCAGGTGCGCCGTATGAGGCAATAACTATTTTGGCCTCGTTCGGCAGTTCGCTAACGCCATGAAATCTGAGGGCTATGACGGCAAGAAGTTGAGTATCTCTAGATGCTATTATTTTTCCAATAGTTAAGTGTATCAAGAATTCAACCAAGGTTACTATTAGTGCTCCCGTTATTGCACCTATTGTGCCAATCAATATTCCCGAAAAATGCTCTATTTTGAGACCGATTATTATTAAGTTTGCCAAGATAAGAGCAAAAAGCACCACTACAATCATTCGTGGGTTTCTCTGCATGAGCTTTATGAAGCTGACAGCCAAGAGTTGGACGCGATGTGGGTGCATACCAAAATAGGTAAACAAAGTAAACAGGAAGCCGAGACTTGCTATGATGATGGCATACAGCTCCATTGGCTATTGCCTCCTGAGCATCATAGTATCACCACTTACCATGCTTAGCAATATAGCGGTTACTACAAAGGCTTCCTCCTTTATCCGAAAACGTTAGATATGGTTGGGAGATATAAGGTTGATAATTGCGGATTTTCAACCGTCGTCCTTGAAGAAACTAGCAGTGGCTGCTCCCGATGGCTTACCAAGGGTCGGCTATCTCAGAAAGGAAGGGGGGACAAAATGGCAGATAAACGGATAAAAAGCGGATTAAAGAATCAGATGGATTGGTTAATCCACGTCATTGTTAAACTCATCACCGTAGTACAGTGAGGCAAGATGCTGGGAGCATAAACGGTTCATTATTCCTCAAAAAGCGGAGGACAGTCGCAATTTGCTTCCTGTAGCTGACTTTTGGCGAAACGTTCCTGTTGTCCCCTATTTGGCTCCCGACGGAAGGGTAATAAAAATCCTACACTAGACGAAGAATTGGTTCCTTGCTAAATTTCTCCGGCAGTTCAAATCTATCGCTTCTTTCTATCAACCACCCAGTAGGTCTACCACGCATTCCTCTTTGAAGAAGCTCTATCTGCATCACCGTCGCATCTCCGGCCTTAAACATCTTGTGCTTCTCCGGTGCTTTATCCTCATGGCACATTAGTATGATTATTTTACGCTGACTATTTCCGTTGACCGCTAGTGCTCTATCAGCAAGTATATCGCCTTTCTCATCATAGAGTTCGCAGAGTTTACCAATACCTGCCCAAGTGTCTTCCTCAGACTTGTAAGGCCGAGTCACTAGCATGGAGATGCTTATGTTGTCAACCCATATTGGCACATCACCAGAATTAACAATACTAAGCTGCCACCTCACGCCATGGAATATGAACCCTTTATGGTCAAAACTTCCTGTCTCTGGGGAGCCTATAGGATACACCTCGAGAACTGGTGAGTAGCGCCGCTGAGTAATACTCTTGGAAAGCCTATAGGTGAGCCAAGCAAAAGCAGCTAATGCTACCCCCGTCAGAAAGGTAACTGCCAAGGTTGCAATGTCAAGGGATATAGCCATGCCCATGCCAATGGCCTTTTGTATCTGCCACTGTCCACATTCTAGCACATCTGCCATGAGACAAACGATTATCGATTACAAATTGGCTTAATGTCTGTTCCATAATAGAAATCGCCATCCGTGCCCATCTAATCTAGCTGTGATTAGATGCTTAATAGTCACGCATTTCCACTCTTGTAAAGGGTAAAGGTTTGCTTCTTAACGTGAGGATGCCCTTCACCTTACACTAGAGAAGTCAAACACATTTCGTGAACTCTACAAAAAGTGCCGTAGGCCGGGTCGGAGAAAGTAATGGGGCAACCCTCAGCAATTGCACATGCTTTCGGCAACATCACCCGATGCTTTGGCAACTTCAAGCAGGCGATATCCGGTCTCTTCATCCTTGGGGCCAGCTTTTAACAGCGCAATCAAGCCAATCAAGGTGAGCGCCGCAGTCGTACTGAGAAGGAATGTGCAATAGCCACTACGAAACCTCTTGTTTCCGCCTTGATTAATCGGAGTGCTAGCTCTAGCCGGAACGCTACCACCAGCCTTGACCCATCCTAGTGTTGAGTCATTAACTATTCGTATCATATGTCAGCCTCCGTTGGGAACTACCCCTATGTTATCTTATTTAATACCGTAGCACAAACGAACATTAGTGTCAATATTTATATGAAAAAGATGAACAGTTTCACATAAATTGTATTGACAATTATAGGAAGACGTATTATTATTGGCGTTAGTAGTGGGACAGGAGGAGATTCCAAATGGAAATACCAAGAGAACAAGCAGAGAAAATCAAAAGGTATTTCATCAACGCAGACCCTTTTCTCTGGGGTGTTCTCGAAAATAAGAATAAGAAAGGGCGACTTCAAGAAATCAGGAAGCTTGGTTTCCTCACGGCTTACTCTGAAGGCAGCAATGCGACATATAACAAGGTCGGCCAGGACTTGTTAGTTGAACTGGGTGTCGAGGGTATTCTGGAGCGCATTGTCATACCGAAAGTTACTAACGGCTTCCCTACAGAGGTCCTGCGCTATTTCCGGCGCTGCTGGGAACAGGGGCAGACTCCAGATTTGAAATACCTTAAGGAACACAAGCTCTATCGAAAACACAGATTTGCAGCGGATGACGTGTATGACGGATGGAGGGAAGCCCGCGTGGTAGGCCATAAGGACCCGGCTCACGTCTTTGTCCAGATTGACACACAACATAACTTTGTGGAGCGTTGGACTGTCTTTGCTGGACTGTGGTTTGAAGAAATTGAGCCGTTGTTTGGTTCATCGCGAGAAAAGATTGCTGAAGGGTAGTAAATGAGAGGTAAATCCAAGCGCCATTCTTTTGACGGGGGCAGAGGAGAACCATCTAGAGTTCTTATCTGACAGTGCGGAACAAATATCTCGCAGCAATAAACGCGAGAGGTTTGCGAACCGAGATTGATCAGGCTTTCGAAGCAGCCATTGCCAGAGTTGGAGGGTGTCCACAGATGTCAATTTGGGCAGGCTGTCAATGGAACCAAAAGAATTGATGCTGGGACTTCCATGAAACAGAACCGGTGTTGGAATTCGTAATCTCTCGGCGGTGCAAAGTTAAGGAGACGTGGCATGGGTGTCGTAGAAATGACAATCGATTCCCTGAGACGCAACTCGCTGAGTAGTGAGTGGACTCTGATTCTGAAAGAGAAGGGGGCAGAACGATATCTCCCTATCTATATAGGCTCGCAGCAGGCTAACGTCATAGAAAAACTACTACTAGGTGCTGGACATATTGACCCTGCGGAGTTCGACCTCTCCTCTGCAGGCATCGACATAATATTCTGTAAGGTCGAAGCAGCCATAATCAACCAGTTCGCGGACAATGTCTTTCGTGCCAAATTGCTATTGACTCGAGATGACAAAGAAGCTGTAGAGGTTGATTGTGCCCCAGCCAAGGCTGTGGCTCATGGTATCAGGGCAGAGGCACGTATCTTCGCAGATGAGGCAGTCCTGGACAAAGCTGGAATTGCCATCGGTGTGTGAGGTAAGGTTATCAGTGGATAGAATTGAATTAGGCTCACTAAGTGATGAGAAGGTGCAGCGACTTCGTGAGATCAACCAATACTTCAGCCGCAACAGACTGGGATACATTAAGGTGCCAACCGGGTGGGGTAAAACTTTCCTAGCCAAGCATCTAATGAGGCAGTATTACGAGAAGGGGAAAATTATTCTGTTTCTGGTGTCCCGCAATAACCAGTTGCTGAATCAGACGTTCTACACCAACTCTGAAGAAAGAATGCCGCTGTTCCCAAACAGTCTGGTGCTGTCCTCAGAACATGAGAGAATAGAGATTGCAGGTATCCTACGACCTCACGATAGAAGACACGATGGAGAGCCCGGAGTTGTCATCTTTGCTTCCCTGCAGACTGTGCTAAGCAAAAGGAACGAGGAAATCAGAAGCCTCTTGGTTAGAACCGTAGATCTCGTAGTCATTGATGAAATCCACAACTTCATTTACAACAGAGGTAACGATTTCATAAATGAGATTGGCGAACAGGCCCTGGTCTTGGGGATGACCGCCACTCCCTTTCAGGGGATAGTCGGGCATGTGAAGTTTGTTGATGACATTGCAGCTGACATGCTGGAAATATTCAGCAAAACTCTGCCTCAGTGCATAATTGATGGGCAACTCTCCGAGTTGGAGTACATGATCATCCGTAGCAATGAGAGCATCATGGACATCTTCGACTTTGCGAGCGGGCTTGAAACTCTAAATAGAGAGGAGCTATATCTAGACTGCGGTTCTCTTGAAAAGATAAGTTCACTCATTAAGCGAACTCAATTGGCGAAAAGAATATACGAGGAGAAGATTGCCAGTGGCCATTCAAAGACACTGGTGTTCTGTGCCCCCGTTAAGAACATAGTTAAGGGGTTTGCGCAGAACCAGAGGAAGATCACTTCTTTTCATGCCAAAGTGTGCTCTGCTATTTTTAACGGCGAGTTAAAGGACAAAATCGACGAATCGTTCTCCTTCGCCAACTATACAGGAGCTGGCAAGTTCAAGCATGCTGCGTATCTGTCTTCGGACTTGGTAAGGAAGGAGCGAGATGACATTCTAGCAGCATTCAGAACTGTAGACAGGCCACCATTCGTTCTGTGCACCGTGGGGATGCTCATAGAGGGTTTCGATTTCCCGGACCTTGAGAACCTCATGTTGCTCAGACCAACACTGAGTATGCGACTGTTCGAACAGCAGGTAGGAAGGGTAACCAGGCTATCCAGAGAATCGAACAAGAGACGAGGTCGAATCTTCGAGATTGTGGGTAATATTGAACCCCTCTACGAAACTTTCAAAGAAGAGGTCTTCGAAGGTAAGAACCTGGAACGTATTCAGATGTTACAACCAGAGAATCGCATAGAAGAACTGTTTACTGAGGGAGATACAACCGAAGCTATTGACAGTGGAAAGATAAACATTTCTGAGATTGATTTTGGCGGCATTGTAGGTGAGTACTACGCAAACTCAGTGGAGATCCCGCCGACTAGCTTGAGAGCAAGGCATTTCCGTAGGTTATTATCTCTGATTGAGGAGAAAACAAATGGTAGTCTGGTTAGCGAAAGATTAAGGTTGATGCGAATGGCTCTGGGATTTAGCCCCCACGATGTCGACAGCGCTAGAGAAATTGTGAAGCTTGTTGAGCTCTTAGAACGGCTAGCCCATGAAGCGGAAGATGAAGCACCCCGGTTGAGTGTTAATTGCCAGAGGAACAAACCCCGGTTGTTCAGGGAGACTAGATGGTTGCTCATACTGAGAGCGCTAACATGCCTCGAGAATTTGAATACAGCCCCGAGCCGGGGTGAGAAATACGATATTTTACAGGCCCTCGGCTTCACTGGCGGTTACGAGGAGATAGACAATTACAGAATTCAATGCTTAAGAAACGGGTGTGGTGAAAGCATGGATATAGCCAGGTTAGTGGATGAAATCAGGAGTCTAAATAGATTCGTGCAAATGGGATTCAACCGGGCAAGGCAGTTACTTATTTCACGGATATATTGGGCTTCTTGCTTCGTGGACTATCCCGAAATCAAAGGAGCATTTGAATCTAGAGAATGGAATCGTGAAGTAAGGAGATATGTTATCAAGTGAAAAAATGGTGGTTTCGCACAAGAGTAAGGGGCGCTTTCTGGAAGAGAAATGACAGGCAGATTTGAAAAACTCTCAGAACGAGCACGCCGGGTACTGGCCATGGCACAGGAAAAGGCTGTGGACTGCAACCACAACGGCATCTGGCCGGAACACATTTTGCTTGGTTTGGTGCGAGAGGATGAAGGAGTAGCTGCCCAGGTTCTGACCAATCTAGGGGTAAGATTAGGCCAGTTGTATTCTGCAATTGAGTCTATGATGGGGCGGGGGAAAAAGCCAACCAGTGGCGAAATTGGGATTGCTCCCAGCACTAATAGGGTCATTGAGTTAGCCATAGATGAAGCACGTCAGCTCGGCCATGACCATATTGGCAGCGAGCATCTTCTTCTAGGGTTGCTGCGCGGCGAGGAGGAAAAGACAGCCGCCGAGCGTATGGAGTTCTTCAAACGGAAGGGAAAGGACTGGGAGCGCTACGCTGCAACGGTAAGTTACGGGATATTACATAGCTTTGGTGTTACCTATGAGCAGGCGCGAACTGAGACAAACAAACTGCTCTCCATGCCACCTCATGGCTAATTCTCAAGTAATAAGATAATGGATTATGTCCTACCCGAGTTGTAATCTAGTGTGAGTCCCCCCAAGAAGCTGGCGTTTCCCCTTGACTTCTCTAAATAACCGAGTTATATTTTGAACATCTGGGTTTATCAGGAGAAGTATGAAAGACACTAATCTAAAACGGCCAAAGGAACGAATGGTTCATGTCCGGCTTACTGAAGAACTGCACAAAAGACTCCGTATCCGTGCTGCCGAGAAAGACACCACCCTTCAAGACTGGGTGGCGATGGCCATTGAACACGAACTTGAACGCCAGGACCGTGAAAAGGATAAGGGTGCTTTATGAAAGCGGACGTGCAGTTTGCCGAAACATATTTCAAAGACCTCCGGGATATCCATCAAACCGGCGGTGGTGTGAAAGAAGAGTCTTACTATGGAAGCCTGTCTAATCTCTTAAACAGCATCGGCAAGGGCTTTAAGCCACAAGTCAAATGTATCATCCAGTTGATTAATCGTGGTGCTGGTCACCCGGATGGTGGCCTTTTTACCAAAGAGCAGTGGGATCAGGGCAACGAAAAAGCGCCACTACTGGGACAAGTACCGGCGCGTGGTGTTATTGAGATAAAACCGACCAGCGATGATACCTGGGTTACGGCAGAGAGCGAGCAAGTATCAAAGTACTGGAAGAAGTATCAGCTTGTCATGGTAACAAATTACCGTGATTTTGTATTAGTCGGTAAAGACAAGAATGGTAATCCGGTTAAGCTTGAAACATATCGGCTTGCTGCATCTGAAGCCGATTTCTGGATGAAAGCGGCGCATCCTAAGAAATTCGCTCAGGAATACGGAGAGACATTTATTGAGTACCTGCGGCGTACCATGCTCCAAGCTGCACCGGTGTCTTCTCCAAGAGATTTGGCCTGGTTCCTTGCATCGTATGCCCGTACTGCCAGTGCCCGCATTGAAGGAAAAGATATTCCTGCCATGAAAAGTATCCGTTCAGCTCTGGAAGCCGCCCTTGGCTTGAAATTTGAAGGGGATAAAGGCGAGCATTTCTTCCGTTCCACGCTAGTACAGACCATCTTCTACGGCTTATTCTCAGCTTGGGTACTATGGGCAAAGAAACGTAGCTATACAGCACCGGACATCTTTAGCTGGCATGACGCCCTATGGGAACTTAAAGTGCCGGTTATGCAAGCATTATTTGGACAAATTGTCACGCCAGCTCATGTTGGGCCACTTGGCCTTGAAGATACGCTCGACTGGGCATCATCTACCTTCAACCGAGTTGACAGGGCATCTTTTTTCAGCGCTTTCGAAGAAGGTAAGGCCGTCCAGTATTTCTACGAGCCATTCCTTGAAGCGTTTGACCCTGAACTGAGAAAACAGCTTGGCGTCTGGTACACGCCTCCGGAAATTGTCCAGTATATGGTTGCCAGGGTTGACACAGTTCTCAAAGAAGAACTCGGTATTCCAGACGATTAGCTGCCCCGAGTGTATTTGTCCTCGACCCCTGCTGCGGCACTGGCTCATACCTGGTAGAGGTGTTGAGGCATATTCACCAGACGCTAAAATTAAAAGGCGCGGACGCATTATTAGCCAGCGATCTTAAACAAGCAGCATTGAAACGGGTATTTGGCTTTGAGATACTACCGGCTCCATTCGTGGTATCTCACATGCAACTGGGGCTTCTACTCCAGAATTTGGGAGCGCCGCTTTCAGATGTGACGCATGAGCGTGCCGGAGTTTATCTTACCAATGCTTTGACAGGCTGGGAGCCGCTGGACCCGGAGAAGGAAAAGGCATTTCAGGCAATGCTTACCGGTTTTCCACAACTGCTTGAAGAGCAAGCGGACGCCCAAAAAGTGAAGCAGCAGGTGCCAATTCTGGTTATCCTGGGGAATCCACCTTACAATGCCTTCGCTGGAACTGCTACCACGAAGGAAGAAAAAGACTCCGTAGCTCTCTACAAGGAAGGGCTTATCAAGAAATGGGGGATTAAGAAGTTCAATCTTGATGACCTGTATATACGCTTCTTCCGTATGGCAGAGCGGCGTATTGCTGAACAGACCGGCCGGGGTGTGGTATGTCTGATTTCAAATTTCTCTTACCTTTCCGACCCATCCTTCGTAATTATGCGCGAGCGTTTCCTATCCGAGTTTGACCGACTGTGGCTCGATAACATGAATGGTGACAGCCGTGAAACCGGGAAGCGTACGCCTGATGGGAAACCAGACCCAAGCGTATTCTCGACAGAGTACAATAAAGCCGGCATCCGGGTAGGGACTGCCGTCTCACTTCTGGTACGGAAGAAGGAAAGAGAGGAGAACCCACTTGTAAGATTCCGACAGTTTTGGGGTATGACAAAGCGGGCAGACCTCCTAGAGACTATCAAGCGTGCGGACCAAAATTCTGGTTACCAAATCGCCTACCCCACTAAAGAGAACCGTTACTCCCTACGACCGGACAACACAACGTCGCAATATGAGAAATGGCCGAGAGTCATAGACTTCTGCTCTTCATCTCCAATTAGCGGCCTACAAGAAATGCGTAAGGGCGCTTTGATGTCTATCTATAGAACTGATTTGGAGAAGAGGATGCAGATGTATTTTGATCCAGAAGTCGAATGGGATGCGCTTAAAAGTATGCATATGGGTTTGACTGAGGATGCCGGACGCTTTAACGCTTTAACAACTCGAAATAAGGTCAAAGTTGCTGAAAAATATGAGGATTCACACATCTTACGTTATGCACTTTACCCCATGGACAACCGCTGGTGTTACCATACTAATACTCGTCCTGTCTGGAACGAACCACGTCCTAGCTTGGTAGCTCAAATCTGGAAGGGCAATAGGCTATTCATTACAAGAATGATGGCGGAGCGGCCCCGGGAGAATGTGGCTATGATTGTCACACCTTTCTTGCCGGACTACCATCTCTTACGTCCAAATGCGATCGCTATTCCAATTCAACTGAGGCAGCAAGCAAATAGCATAAGCAACAAGAGCGCAAATCAGCAAGAAATGTTTAGTAGTTGTGCTGAATTGCCAAAGACAACTGCCAACCTCTCAACGTCTGCCCGCAGCTATCTAACTTCCCTCGGTATAGATAATCCAGACTCAGATACCCATACCGCCGGGCTCATCTGGATGCATGCACTTGCTATCGGTTACTCACCTGCCTATCTCAGTGAAAACGCGGACGGCATCCGCAAAGACTGGCCACGCATCCCCCTTCCAGATAAAAAGGAACTCCTGGAAACTTCGGCAGCATTGGGAGAAAAGGTTGCTGCTCTGCTGGATACAGAAAAACCGGTATCCGGGGTAACTGCGTTACCTATCAGACCGGAGATACAAAGTATCGCCGTTATCGCTAGGGAAGGTGGCGGAGAGCTGCAACTGCCAAAGGAGCTTGCTGTTACTGTTGGGTGGGGTCATGCCGGGCAAAACGGCGTAGTCATGCCCGGCAAGGGAAAGCTCGTAGAGCGGGATTATACGGCGGAAGAAAAGCAGTCAATCGCCAGCGGCACCGAGCAATTAGGAGTTTCACCGGAACAGGCACTTGAATTGCTGGGTGAACGTACCTTAGATATTTATCTCAATGAGGTTGCTTACTGGAAAAACATACCCATAAAGGTGTGGGACTACGCTATTGGAGGTTACCAGGTCACCAAAAAGTGGCTCTCTTATCGGGAGGCCGATTTGCTCAAACGCTCGCTTACCACCGACGAGGCTAGAGAGGTCAGGGATATGGTGCGGCGGATTGCCACCATCGTTTTGCTACAGCCGGCATTGGATGATAATTATCAGCAGTGTAAAGAGAATACATATACGTGGTAATATTAAGATTTCCTGGTAAACTCGTCATTAGATGTCGCAGGGTTATGGCATAATGATATGATGCACTGATCACGCGAAGGAGAAAACATGGAACCTGACCAGAGCCTGGTGCGGGCAGTTCGTCTGGCGCGCATACCTCATTACCTGCACTGCCACCCCCAAGGACTGACGGCGAAAGAGTTGGCTGGGCTTTGCGGCGTCTCCGCCCGGACCATCCAGCGTGACATCAATTCCCTGCAATATGACCTTAAAATCCCTGTCACTCAGGAGAACAACCGCTACGGTATCCTGGGAGATTACATCCTGCCACCGGTCTCCTTCTCACTATATGAAGCCGTGGCGTTATTCCTAGCTTCTAGGCTGGCTATCAGGCACATTGATGAATATAACCCTCATGTAGCCAATGCTCTTTATAAGATGTCAAACGTGTTACCATACCACCTCGCGGATAAGGTTAAGGAAAGTGTAAATGCACTTAACAACAAGAGGAAGAATGATGAGCTTATTCACATCTTTGAAATAATATCTCTCGCCTGGACGACGCACCGGCAGGTAGCCATGCAGTACCAGTCTTTGCAGAGCCCTGAGATAAAAGACTGGCTGCTTGAACCATACTTCGTTGAAATGTCCGGCATAGGCGATTCAAGCTATGTCATTGGGCATGCTATACGAGAGGGCAAAGAAGGCATTATCACCTTCAAACTGGACCGTATTAAGAAGGTGGAACTGACGGCAAACAGTTTTGAGATTCCCCTTGACATGGATATTGAGAAACAGCTTGCCTCTAGCTGGGGAGTGGTTTGGGGTGAGGATATAGACGTAGAATTGAAGTTCTCACCCAACGTTACGAGACGAGTGAAAGAATCAATCTGGCACCCTTCCCAGATAATTACCGACTTGCCGGATGGTGGCTGTTTGCTCAGATTACGTATAGGTAGCCTCCTAGAGATTACTCCCTGGATAAGGAGTTGGGGTCCAGATGTGGAGGTAATCGCCCCGGCTGATTTGCGGGAAAGTTTCTGTACCTGGACCAAACAGTTACAGGCACTATATGGCTCGTCGAATGAATAGAGTGGAAAAAACATGGAGCAATTTAGCGCATATAAGCTAACCTTCACCTGTGAGGCTGTAACCGCCGTGAGTTTACCGCGCTACAGCGGCTCGACTCTGCGCGGCGCTTTCTTTAACGCCTTGCGCCAGGATTTCTGCCTGAACAAAAAGCTGGATACCTGCCTGCACTGTCCCACGGCAGAGGTCTGCCCCATTTGCCGATTGGTGGCCACAGTTGAACGTGACAGCAACCGTGGTGCCGAGATACCACGTCCTTTTTCCCTTCAGCCGGTCATCACGGAGAAAACCCGGTTCGAACCGGGGCAGTCCTTTTCCTTTGGCATAACACTGTTCGGCCAGTCTCTATCCCTGTTCCCTTACGCTATCCTGGCTGTCCAGCACATGGGTGAAATAGGCATGGGTAACCGGACAATTGCGCCGGGTCGTTTCTTACTGCGGTCGGCTAAGGCAACCAATCCATTATCGGCCATTGAGAAGTCCATATATTCGAACGATACACGAATAGTTAACGTACCGGATGTAGCTATTAGTCAACAGGACGTATTGAGCTATGTTGCCAGGTTAGATTCGGATAAACTACGCATAAATTTGCTGACACCACTAAGACTGGTTGTGGAAGGTGCTCTGGTGCAGAAGCTGACCTTTCGCATCTTCATGCAGAGGCTCTTGCGCCGCCTGACTGATTTGTATCGGTACTGCTGTAATCAAGAGCTTAACCTGGACTTTCCCAGTTTACTGAAACAGGCAGAAGAGGTGCAGGTCACCCAGGACAATACCAGCTGGGTTGACCTTTCCAACTACAGTAACCGGCGCCATACCAGCATGCCCACCGGCGGGCTAACCGGGAATATTACTTTTGAAGGTGATTTGAAAGGCTTCCTGCCATTGCTGGTGTGGGGGGAACTGACTCATGTCGGTAAGGATGCTACCAGAGGTAACGGATGGTATCGGATAGTAGACAGCTCATCATAGATAAATACGGCGTCTTCCTGGGCAAGCACTCGGAAAGGCTGAAGGTCTATCTCAAAGGGAAGGTGATAGAAGAAAAGCCTTTCACTGAGTTTGAGCACCTGATTGTTGCCTCCGGTGGGGTAACAATGTCCAGTGACCTTATCGAAGGTTGTGCCGAAAGGGGTATACCGATTAGCTTTATTAGCTGGAGTGGCAAGCCTTACGCCAAGCTGATGTCCTCCAGCGTAGTGGGGACAATAAAGACGCGGCGGGAGCAGCTTATCGCCTATCTGGATAACCGGGGTCTGGCTCTAGCGAAGGCTTTCTCCGGCGGCAAGGTCACTAACCAAGCCATTCTCTTGAAATATATGGCTAAGTACCGTAAGGAGACCGCTCCGGAACTATTTGAAAAGGTAAGAGCCACTGCCGCGACGCTTGAAGATTATGCGAAAAAAATCCAGATAGTAAAAGCACCAAATGTTGATGTAGCCAGAGAGGACATCTTGACACTAGAAGGGCATGCGGCCAAGGTCTATTGGGAAGCAGCCAATGAGTTGATTATCCCTGACGTAGATTGGAAAGGCCGTGAGACCCGGGGAGCGCAGGACCTGGTGAATTCAGCCCTGAACTATGGGTATGGCATTCTTTACTGTCAGGCAGAGCGGTCAGTCGTTCTGGCAGGTCTCGACCCATATGCCGGCTTCTTGCACGCCGACCGCTCCGGCAAACCCAGCCTAGTGCTCGACCTGGTGGAGGAGTTCCGCCAGATGGCGGTGGACAAAGCCATCTTTGGCCTGTTGAATAAAGGCATCAAACTGGAAGTCGAAGGCGATAAGTTGACGGAGGAGAGCCGCCGCACCATCGCCCAGAAGGTCAATGAGCGCATGGACAGTGATGAGCCTTACGAAGGCAAGAAACACAAACTCCGCACCATTCTCCAATCTCAAGCAAGGCACGTAGCCACGTTTGTCCGCGGCGAGAATCCCCAGTACAAGCCGTTTGCGGGGAGGTGGTGAGAGATGGGGTCATCGGTGACAAGAGTGTGTCAAACTAACAGCGAGACGTGACGAGGAGAGAAGGAATCATGGGACAAAGTCCAATTGTCTTTCGCCACACCGGACATTTTTGGAATGATCTGGGTGTAATTGCCCTGTGGCGTTGGATGGCCGAGAATGCCCCCGATGGAATCCACAAGGACGCGAACGGGGATTATGCCGCATTTTTCGGGAAAACCAAATGTGTACTCCGTTCAGATAGGCTTGAGCTAACAGACAATGAAGGAGGAAGCCATTCCGTGCTTAAGGAAGCTGTCAATGCACTACGAGCGCAGGTATGGCAACCAACCAAGAGGGGAAAACATTGGTGGGCAGGTCCATCAGCGTTCTTGTACGCTGGTCAGAACAAGCCTGATTTTCTGGTTCCCTATCAACAATTGCCAGGTAAGAGCCAATGGCGTAATAGAGGGCGATGCGATGTGTGTGGAGATGCAAGCAGTCCAGTTCGGACCAGCGGCACTGGATATAATCCCCTTGTCGTCACTGTAGACAAAATGTCCAGTTTCTACTCGGAACTGAAGGGACGTTATCAAATATGCCAGTCTTGTGCTTTCGCTGCTCCATTCGGGTTATCTCAGGCTTGGTACTCGTGGGGAGATCAATTCCTGTCGTTGACTCTGCTCTGGCCGACTGGTGCAGATTTTCTGTCAGTTGACCGTTTTCTACGACAGACAAGCGACTTACGTCTCACAGACAACGTTGGACGTAATTACCAGCAGGCATTCAACTACGCGGACAGCCCGACTCCCTGCTTTCTGGATTTGTTTTGCAGTCTCTGGGATACCAGTAGGACTCGTGTTTCGTTCGATGTCCTGATGATGGCCGTGGCCGGGGTGCAATTCCACGCCATGCAGTTATCTAAGCCCTCCACCAGGAGCAACGTGATAAACATAGACCGTTATGAGGTTATCCCAGACCCGGCAGGGATACTGCGCATCATCCATGAGACAGACCAAGTTTCTCAACAAGGCAAGGCTTGGAACGTTCTCGCTAGTGTGTTGAATAATATGGTAGTGAAGCAACGTGGCATAGATGGTAGAATTCGGGCGGATACTCGTCTTTTGGATCAGTTCTCCCGAGCAGTAGTGGCCCGGCAGCCTGTCGAGGACATATTGGAATGGCGCGTCTACGAAGCGCTGGAGCAACTGCAAACCGATCCGGGGCTGGTGGCCGATCTGAATATTCTGGCGTTCCGTTTGTTTTTGCCAATCTATTTGAAAGAGGTGAAAGATATGATCGCGAACCTAGTATCGGCATCAAAAAGCGTTGGGGAAACACTTGGAGAATTGATCAAGGCTACGGATGATCGCAGCATTCTTTATAACCTCCGCAATTCCCGCAACGCGGACGACTTACTGGAGGTCCTCAGCCGAGTCGTTGTGCGCCATGCGGACACGTTCATCGAAGGGAAACCCGAACTGTGGCGTAATCGGGTGCGCGAGTTGGCAGAGACTCTCGACAATACCAACTGGCGCAGGGTGCGCAGTCTTTTGGGGCTTTACGCTGGACTCAACCTGATTGAACTCTCCAGGAAGGCAAAGGGGAAGGAACCAGCCCCCACCAAATGAGAACCTTGTCGGTGCTTGCTGTCGGGGCATAAGACCCAACAAGAGAGTAAATAAGAAAATCACAGGAGGATAGAAATGGCTGAGAGCACTGTAACAAAATCAAAGGCACTCGTGGTTGGGATGTTGTTCAAAGTGGACGTGGCAAACCCCAACGCAGGTTGGACTGAGGAGACCGTTACACCACTCAAGAAAATCGAGACGCCAGATAACGAGCGATATCCCTACATCTCCGGTCAAGCCCTGCGCCGGTATTTGCGTGACACGCTCGCCAACGTCGTAGAATACAAGGAAGGCAAGCCAATTTACACATTCTCACCGGAAGAACCAGGGCCAGACCCAAAAAGTCCAATCCTGACTGCTGGACGACCCGATCAATATTTAGATGACGATTTGTTCGGTTTCATGCGAGCCGTCAGAGGCAGCACACGTCGACGAGAATCGCCGCTGCGTGTTTCGGCGGCGTTTGGCCTCTTCCCATACAAAGGAGACAGAGATTTGGGGACAAGAAGTGCATTGCGTGTTACCAGCAACCCGGAGGCTGGTGGAGCACTCTTCGAAACGGAAGTAACGAGCAACGTCTTCCGTACCACATGGTTACTAGAACTCGATAGAGTTGGAGTATGGCACGGATACGAAGATACTAGCGCTGACTCCTCCGCGCTCTCTCAGATAACGGCGTTGGAATTGGCAGAGCGTCGCATTCGCGTGAAGGCACTGCTACGAGCAATCAAGTATTTAAACGGAGGTGCTCGTCAAACGCGTTTGCTGGTGGAATTCGTACCTCAGATGCTCATCTCTGCTCGGCTCACAAAGAAATTGCCATTATTCTTGAACGCTCTTCGCGTGACAGCCAAAGACGGGCTTTACAGCCTAGTGACGGGCCCAATAGCGGAGATTGTTAAAGATTATTCTGGAGATATCCAATCATTGTTTGTTGGGTTGAGAGAAGACTTCGTTACTGAAAAGCAAGATGATATCGTACAGTTACTTACGCAACCAAGCCTCAAGCCGACGGTCTCGAGTATTGGAGAAGCCGTAGACGCGATGATCAAGGATATCGATTCCGCAGAATTCTGAGGAGAGTCAATGGATCAACAAATAGCTTTGCGATACGTACTAGCGGGATCCTTTTGCTCGTTCCGCGACCCTGTCGCCGCTAAGTATCAACCGACCTTCTGGCTTCCGCCCAAGACGACGGTTGTCGGTTTTCTTGGTTCTGCCTTGGGGCTTGAATCGCCTAGTCTCGAACCCTTATACGATGCACTCCGGATAGGGGTAGTCCTGGAATCTTGGGCTGGAACGGCACATGATTTGTGGGGTTTCACCAAGCTCAAGGGAGCGGGTGACACAGAGACTGCGGTGGTGACCCGTGAGTTAATATACCAACCTCAGTATGCTCTCTATGTCGCAGCGGAAGAAGCACTCTTGAGGCGCATCGGGGACGCGCTTCTTGATCCAGTCTATCCCCTGAGTTTCGGAAGAGGAGAAGACCTCGCACTCTTGATAGAGAAGCCGGAAGTCCTGATGCTCTCGCCAGTTGAAAAGACCGTGTGGCTGCGCTGGACGCTACTTCCCTTTACCATCCAAGAACGCACTTGCTCTCTAGAAGGTTTTGATGCTGAATCAAGACCACGTATTCCCCCTCGTGTTTCGAAGATGCCTGTGCGATTCAGGTATGCCCTGAACCGGGTACGTGAAGCTGACTTCGCATGGAGCACTCAAGTCTTCGACTGGGGAGTCCGGCCAGACTCCCCTGAAGGGTTATGGAGCGATGGCAGAAATACCTTCTACCTTATCTAGCATCCTAGCCAAATCGAACCCGCACCAAACACTCGTTGAGCATAGCCTGGAGGCTGTAAACCATCTGGGGAGGTTTCTCACGGCCTTTTCCCACGAGGTCAAGCGTGTGGCCGAAATGGCGAATGTGTCTCAGGGAGAGCTTGAATCCAGAATGTTCGCCGCCGTTTGGTTGCACGACATTGGCAAAGCGAGCCGCGCCTTTCAGTCTCGCATCATGGGTAGGAGTGACGCCGTGGGAGTTTATCATCCACTACTTTCTGTTCCTTTCGCCATCGTAGCCGCACCGCCGATCGGCGGCATTCACTACGAGGCACTGGCTGTCATGTCTCATCATTCCCCGTACTATGGAGGGCTCTACGGCGACATCGACGCGAATATGGGGACGTCATATATTTGGGATGCCACGACAGAGTTCTACCGCATGCTTCCGTCGGAACATCTCCAACTATTTGGCCATGAGTATCCTTTCCCTATCATGCCACCGACTGACACAAACAGTCGTTCGTTGATTGCATCGCTACGGGATGTCGTGTCTGACTATCCTCCCGCGAGAGCGCGGGACATATTTGGCCTATTCACGTCTGCCGTTCACTACAGTGATTGGCTGTCCAGCGGTCATTATGCGCGATGGAGTTACACTTTGCCAAATCTGACCGACAGGGTCGCAGCATCAATCCAAGAACGAAGAGAGGTCCTTACAGAGTCATTTGCCCATCGCGTGGCTCCTGGAATCCAATCAAGAGCGGCCGCGGTCAAGGGGCACATACTCCTGACCGCCCCAACCGGCTCCGGGAAGACCGAAGCTGCCTTATTGTGGGCTGGCAGCAAAGTTCATAATACCTCGCGATTGACTTACTTCCTTCCGACTAGGGTGACATCGAACTCTATCTTTGACCGTATACGCAACTATGCTGGCGACCTGACAGGTCTGGCTCACGGAACGGCTGGGTTGGTGATTGGTGAGAAAGACGGCTATGACAGTGAAACCTTCCGGTCACGACTTTTCCACTCCACCTTCATGCAACCGGCCACCGTAGCAACGGTGGATCAGATATTGCTGGCTAGGTTTAATTGGAGTCATTGGGGATTGGTTGAGACAAGTACGTCACAATCAGCAATCATATTTGATGAGATTCATGCGTATGACATCTACACTCTTGGCCTTATTCTGAATGCATCGCGTGAGTTTGCGAGACGGGGAGCTCATTTGTGTTTCATGAGTGCTACCATGCCCGAATTCGTTAAAGAAGCTGTGGGCAGGCTGCTCCAACCCTTCGGTGGATATGAGTCCGTTGATTGCCCAGAGGCCGAACGGGAACAGCGCCATACCATTTTCCCTCGAAGGGGAGCACTGAAAGATGCCCTCTCTGATATCGAGAGTTCGTTTTCGCAGGGCCAGAAAGTGCTCGTGATAGTTAACACCGTGGACGAAGCCCGCAATATGTATTGTCTTATAAGAGATAAAATTGGCAAAGAGAATGTCATGCTTTTCCATAGCCGTTTCATAGAGAGAGATAGGGGAAAGCTGGAAGCGCTAATTATCAAGGGAAGTCAAAGAGAAGGTGGCTTTGTAGCCGTGGTTACTCAGATCGTGGAGGTGAGCTTAGATATCGACTACGATGTACTCTTTACTCAGATCTGTCCAATTGATGCCTTGGCACAGCGACTCGGTAGAATCAATCGCAAAGGCACCAAGGGACTCGTCCCAGCATATGTCTACTGTGAGCCAAACGAAGGGAGTTCAAGCGTATACGGCGCAGAGGCTCTGGATTTGGCTTCTCGCCTCCTAGTCGACATAGCCCCAGGCAGCGCAGTCCGTCAAGGTCACATTGCTGATTGGGTCGAATTACAGTACCCGAAAGACAAATGGCTTGAGGCTGCGCTTAACGCAGAACAAGAAGCTGAAAAAAACCTGCGTGCCCTTCACCGGATGTTGTGGCAGATCCAGACTCTCCGGTTTTCAAACGAGACCGAAGCATTCTGGAGGTTGGCTCAATCGCGGAAAGAGCAATTCCCTACTCTAGAGGTCGTGCCGGAGTATTTTAGAAAGGATTTGACCCTGTGCAAGCATCCTACTGATAGACAGAGCTACATCGTGCGTGTTCCGGCCTACATGATTACGCAGAAAACCTACGATCGTGACTTTGGAGTACTGTTTGCGGACATTGGATATGACTCCATCTTGGGGGCATATAAACTGAATGGCTAACCGAATGATTATCACCCATCCCGTGTGTAAGGGGACAAGGCTGAAAGCTGATCAAACATGATTTCCCTCATTATCTATGACATACCATCGGACAAGCTACGGAGCAAAATAGCGGATGTTTGCCAGGACTATGGGCTGGACCGCATCCAGTTCAGCGCCTTCCTGGGTGAAATTAACCATAACCGGCGAGAGGAGTTGCTCCAGAAGATAAAGAGGGAAATCGGTAAGAAACAGGCCAACGTCCAACTATTCCCTATCTGTGATAAGGACGTGCGGCTCAGACAGATTGTGGTGGTCAATGAAAGCAGCGAAGGAACTGATAAATCTGACAGTAAGTGATGTAAAGCAGTTTTTCTACTGCCCCAGGGTCGTCTTTTACACCTATTGCCTCCATACGAAACGTCCTACCACTTACAAGATGAAGGAAGGCAATCTGGAGCATGATGTGATTGCGGAGAAGGAAGAACGACGTAGCTTAAAGGCTTACGGGCTTATCGAAGGAGAGAGACAATTTAATATCAACCTCTATTCCCGGAGGCTGGCTTTAACCGGCAAACTGGACATGGCCATACTGACAAGAAGTGAGGTTATTCCGGTGGACTTCAAGAACACATCCGGCAACGCCGGTCTGAATCACAAATACCAGCTCACTGGCTATGCCTTGCTGGTCGAAGACCTGTGGCAGAAACCGGTACGGCGGGCTTTTATTTACCTAGTACCTCAGAAGAAGACTCAAGAGGTAATTTTCACTGATAATATGCGTCTTTTCTTTAAGCAGACCTTGGCGAAAATCCGAGAGATAATTGACAAGGAATCTTTACCGCCCTCAGCAAGACGGAAGGCACATTGCACGGACTGTGAGTTTCTTAATTTCTGTAATGACATTGATTAGAGGCAAACCATGTACTTCCTGAATGAAGAGGAAAAGAGGTTACTACTGCGCCGGATTTTGCCCCAGGCACGGCAGAGAGACATAGCGCCGGAACTGCGCGGCTGGAATTGGGACAAACCACCACTAAGCCCCATTTATGATACCGTCAAACTGGGCGTGGCTGATATAGCCAATAACTATTGCCCCTCTAACCGTGACCTCTACCTACGGCGAGTCATGGGAATAAAGACTCCGGCCAACCGGCCAATGCTGGAAGGGGGACTCCTCCATGACATGCTGTGTCGCATGATTATCGCCATCAAAAGAGTTATTTACCTGCACGGAGTCAGTTGCCTGAAGCAACTCGATACACTGGACCGGAACGACTTCTTCAATGTCCTGGATAGGGCCGACGGCGTTCTCAGCCCGGAAGACATTAGTGTCATCAAGACCAAAATGGAAGTCCTCTGGGAATATGAATACCATAGCATATATAACCGTATGCAAAACGTTTTGGCGGTGCAGCCTCACATCGGCCCCGATGCGCTTGTTGCTCTGGCTTTGCCGGTAACAGTTGAACAGAAGCTCAATGGCTCATTTCTCGGCTTAAGCGCCCACCTCAGCGTTGATGCCTTCGTCTTCTCCGAGCCGATGGTCGTAGACATTAAATTCGGCAAGAAGGAAAAGTTCCATAACCTATCAGTAACAGGCTATGCCTTGGTCATGGAAAGCCTGTATGAATACCCGATTAACGCCGGCTGTATCGTCTACCCCTCGTTTGCCGGAGACCGCCTTACCATTGAGCGAGATTTCTGCTTTATTGATGATGAGCTTCGTCAGTGGTTTGTTGAGGAAAGAGACGAGCGGATGAGGATGGTTCACGAGGAGATAGACCCGGGTCTGGCACAACAGTGCCCGGAGATATGTTCCCTCTGGCAAGAGTGCCATCCGAAGTAAGTTTCAAGCGTAGCTTTCGCAAAAGCCACTTCCAGAAGAAGTCTAAAACCCGCAAAGAGGCCAGTCTGATGAAACAAAGAAGAAAAACGAGGCTAAATTTCAGAAAAATGGCTTCGCAAAACCCGCCTGTTTTGGAGCAAAAATCAGTTTGCGAAAATGATAGCCATAAGTTAACATCTTTTGGGGCCAGGCGGGCGGCAATTCTTCCGGTGGTTGAGCGTAAAAAGGAAGGAGGAATGATAAAAATAGGCTGTTTTTCTAGCCTGCAGAGATGCGGTGGCAGGGTTCGATCCGTGATATAGGATACTGAAAGTTAGACTATGCCGACCGGTTCCCACCCTTCCTTCTGAGTGGCAGGGTTCGATCCGTGATATAGGATACTGAAAGTATAATGACCACCGGGCAGCAGGGGCAATACCGGAAGTGGCAGGGTTCGATCCGTGATATAGGATA
>CAZNSC010000004.1:43311-52813 GCA_964575695.1 uncultured Dehalococcoidales bacterium | reverse complement strand
CTATCATGAAAGTGAGTAGCTCTCTGAAGACTTGATTGTAAAGGTTATCCACTTCATCGTCCTCGGTGGCAATTTGCCTGGCGGCATCGGCATTCTGGTTAATAAGTGAATCCAAACTGCGGTGCAGCATATCTACCACTTTCTCTGCCATGCGCGGTATGTCAATAAGGGGTTTCAGGGGAGGCTCATCCCCGGTCATAATTACAATCTTAGCGATTCCCTCAGCATAATCTCCGATTCGCTCGAGCTCGGTTATAATATTAAGAATACAGATAATATTACGCAGGTCACTGGCCATGGGTTGCTGGGTTGCAATAAGCTGGATACACTGCTCCTCTATCTCAAACCGCTTTCGGTTTGTCTTCTGGTCATCAGCGATGATCCGCCGGGCCGCTTCGAGGTCTCTGTTCTTGAGCGCCTCAATGGAATGACTGATGGCTTTTTCCACCATACTACCCATAGCCAGAATGTCGTCCTGTATTAGCCTGAGTTTCTTATGATAGGTTGTCCTCATTTCCATTTCTATCTAACCTCCTCCCGCTTATCCAAAGCGGCCGGTAATATAATCCTCAGTGCGCTTATCCTTAGGGTTGGTAAAGAGCTCAGAGGTAGGCCCGTATTCTACTAACACGCCGGCTCTATCTTCCTCCATCATAAAGAAGGCGGCTATATCTGATACCCGTGCCGCCTGTTGCATATTGTGCGTGACAATGACGATAGTGTAGTTCTCAGCTAGACTTCTCATCAAATCCTCGATCTTAAGAGTAGCTACCGGGTCGAGGGCGCTGCACGGTTCGTCCATTAAGATGACTTCGGGTTCAACGGCCAATACCCGGGCAATACACAGTCTCTGCTGTTGGCCACCAGAGAGAGCTAAGGCGGATTGGCCGAGCTTATCTTTTACCTCCTCCCATAGCGCGGCCTGACGAAGGCTCCTTTCGACGATGTCTTCAAGCTCGCCGAGGTTATTCCTTCCGTGCCGCCTTGGTCCGAAGGCCACGTTCTCAAATACTGACATAGGGAAGGGGTTAGGCTTCTGGAATACCATGCCCACCCTTTTTCTCAGTTCCACGACATCGATAGTCCTGTCATAGATAGGGACACCATCAAGCTCAACATTTCCTCCAACTCTGGCTCCGGCAATGAGGTCGTTCATTCGATTGAAAAGACGCAGGAAAGACGACTTACCGCACCCCGATGGCCCGATTACCGCGGTAATAGCCCGCTCAGGTATCTCCAGGCTGATATTTCTCAGTGCTTGGAAACCGCCATAGTACAGATTTACCTTTTCTGTTCTGAGCTTTGCCTTGCTTTGACCGACTGCCTTATTGCTATCCGATAATACAGGATCCATCTTCATGCGTTAAGCCTCCGCTGACGGGCTCTCAGCCTAATAACGGTGGCGAGAACATTAAACGATAGGACGACTATCAGTAGCACCAGGGCAACACCCCAGATGGTGCTCTTGGGCATGCCAGGAACGTGAGCCGATACCGTGTACAGATGATAGGGCAGCGCCATAAACTGGTCGAAGGGTGAATGGGGCAACCCCGGAAGAAGGAAGGCGGCCCCGACCACCAGTATCGGCGCTGTTTCCCCGGCAGCGCGGCTCATTGCCAGGACAGCCCCAGTTATGATGCCCGGCAGGGCCTGCGGTAATACCAGGTGTCTGATTGTCTGCCACTTTGTAGCTCCCACCGCCAGACTGCCTTCTCTGTATTCCCCCGGTACTGCCAGTATTGCTTCCCTTGAGGTAGTCACGGTCATTGCCAGTGCCTGGCAGGCTAAGGTGAGGCTAGCCGAAAGCAGCGACATGCCGAAGTGGAACATCAGTACAAAGACACCCAGCCCAAAAAGCCCGTAGACGATGCTGGGTACGCCGGCCAAGTTCACGATAGCCAGGTTGATGGACCGGGTAAGCCAGTTTTCCCGGGCGTACTCGGTGAGGTAAATCCCGGCCATCACCCCCAGGGGCAAAGCAAATATAATTGTACCCAGCATCAGATAGAGAGTGCCCACGATGGCCGGTAAAATGCCACCTGCCTTCCCTGCCTGCGAGGGTGCCTGGGTCAGAAATTCCCAGCCAATAGTGCCGGCGCCATTAATAATGATTTGGAGGACAATGACTAAGACAGGAACAATGACAATGATAGTGGCCACAACGAGCAACCCAAATGCGGCTTGCTGGGATAACTGGCGTGATGCTATCGTTCTAACTGCCATTGCTACCTGGCAAACTTCCTTTTCTGGCGTTCAAGTACTCTGTCGGCAATCAGATTAACGGCCAGGGTGATAACGAATAGTATGAGACCAATGGCAAATAGCGCTTGATATTGCAGGCCACCGCGTACGGCGTTACCAATCCCCGAGGCAATAGCGGCTGTCATGGGCATCATCGGCTGGGTCGGCGAAACGGGCACCGCTAAAGCTCCTCCGGCTACCATGAGCACCGTCATTGTCTCACCGATGGCACGCCCCACCCCCAGCATCACCGCCGCCGTGATCCCAGAGAGCGCTCCGGGGATACAGACGTGCCTGATTGTCTCCCATCTAGTCGCTCCTAGAGCATAGGATGCCTGCCGGAACTCATCAGGCACCGCCCGCAGAGCATCCTCTGAGACGCTGACGATTATGGGCAGGCTCATCAGCGCCAGCATAATCCCGGCGCTAAGCCCGCAGAGCCCTGTGTTAAGATTAAAGGCGCTTTGTACCAGCGGCGATAGGAGCATGAGCCCGATGAATCCCATCACTACTGACGGAATCCCGGCTAACAGCTCGATGATTGGCTTTACTGTCTCTCTTACACTACCCGGGGCCACCTCGGACAGGTATGCGGCACAGGCAACCCCGATCGGAACCGAGATGGCAGTGGCGACCAGAGTGACCCAGAGTGTAGCCACAAAGAAGGGCATGATGCCAAAAGTTGGCGGCTCTGAGACAGGGTACCACTTCGTGCCGAAGAAGAACTCCCAGGGAGGAGTGTACCAGAAAGCAGGCAGGCCCTCCTTCAGCAAGAGGGCAATAATGCCCAGCAGGACAATTATGGCCAGTATACCGGCCAGGAAAATCCAGCCCTCAATAAGTTTCTCACCAAATCGCAGCCGACGGCGGAGAGCTTTATCGAGCTTAGCCGTGGTGCTAGCGATAGATGTCTCCTCTAGCATATTTTCTTTCTCTATATATGTACATATGCTACGGCAGCGGCACGTACCCTACGTCGGTTACTTTTTCCTGGCCCTCAGATGACAGGCAATAGTCAACGAAAGCCTTGATAATGCCAGCGGGTGCCCCGTTGGTATAGAACAGGAGCGGTCGAGCGATGGGGTATGTGCCATCCAGGGCCGTTTGCACACTGGGTAAGACACCGGCTGAGTCAGCCGTCTTCCTGATCGCCAGAGGTTTTACTTTTTCGGTAACATAGCCCAGACCGGAATAAAAGATGGCGTTGGGATTCCGGGCAACTTCCGAGACACCTTCCTCGGTGGAAGGAAGGAACAGCACCTTGGCGCCGTACTCCAGACTCGTGTCCGCGGTGGGCAGGCCCGCCATCTGCACCACGTGCTCCTTGAAGAAGACGTGGGTCCCCGAGTTGGTATCGCGGGAGATGGCCACTATCGGGGCATCCTTACCGCCGACTTCTTTCCAGCTGGTTATCTCCCCGGTATAGATGGCCGATAGCTGGGCTATCGTCAGCTCTGACACCGGATTTGACGGGTTCACGACCACTGAGAGGGCATCGGTAGCCACCTGAATCTCGTAGGGCTCTACCCCATTGGCTTTAGCCTCGTCAATCTCCGACTGTTTTATCTTGCGTGAAGCCTGGCAGATGTCCGTGGTGCCGTTAATCAGGGCAGCTATTCCCACCCCGGAACCGGGGCCGCTTACCGCGATGCTCACCTGGGGGTCCATCTTCATAAAATCTTCTGCCCAGACCGAGGATAGTGGCGTCACCGTATTGGAACCGATAATCTTGATGGAACCGGAAAGCCCACCCTCGCCTCCTGTGTTAACACCACACCCAATCAGGCTTGTGACTAGACCTAAAAGAAGCACTATGGCCATTGCCAGCCAGCCTGACCTCACTTTGTTATCTCCGGGTATCAATCTGTAAACCTCCTCTTTTCTTTCTAATCTTTCCATCGCTAAATCAAAAAGCCTTAAGCTGACCTCTTATTCATCCACCACTAGTCTAGCAGACGGACTTTAAAGGCGGTTTAAGGCTTTGTTAAAGTTTTGTTAAATCTTTAATATTCTTTTTTAAAAGTACTATTTGAGCGGTAGGCTAAAGCTGAAAGTCGAGCCCTTGCCTTCTTCACTCTGCACCCAAATACTGCCTCCGTGAGCTTCAACGACATGCTTGGCAATTGCCAGTCCCATGCCGGTACCTCCCCCTGACCTGGCTCTATCCCCTCTATAGAAACGCTCAAAGACGTGGGGCAAATCGCTTTTGGCAATGCCTATCCCGGTGTCAGATATGTCCACAGCAGCCGAACCACCCTGCACCCGGGTTGCAACCATTATCCTTCCACCAGGGCTGGTGAACTTGATGGCATTGTGAAACAGATTAACAATCGCCTGCCGGATTCTTTCTTTATCAGCCTGAACTGGTGGCAGGCTGGCGGCAAGCTTCTTGCCTACAGTGAGCTGCCGTCTCTCCACCTGAGGGCCAAGCTGGGCGATGACCTCCTCAATCAACAGGTTGAGGTTCACTGGCTCCAGCACCAGCTCCGTTTTACCCGCCTCAATGCGAGAAAGCTCGGTCAGTTCCGCCACTATTTGTGTCAGCCTTTCCACCTCGTCATCTATCCTGGCGAGAAAATCTCTCGCCGATTCCTTGTCATCGATAGCACCATCACGCAGGGTTTCCACCATGGCTTTGATGCCAGCCAGCGGCGTTCTGAACTCGTGAGATATGTTTCCGATTAGCTCACGCCGTGTCGTCTGCAGGTTTCTCAGTTCGGTAAGGTCCTGAAGCAGGAGCAGGACACCGCTCGGTTGATCATGAGCAATTGGAATGGCAATAGCCCTGAGATATCTCTTCGATGTGCCGGACTCATACTGGATAGCCTGCGTCTCCGCTGTTTTCAGGCACTGCTTCAATACCTCGTCCATCTCGTAGTCACGCACCACCTCGATGAGCGGCTTTCCTGGTGCGTCCTTAATGTTAAACAGCTTTTGGGCTGCACTATTAGCCAGCGAAACGTTCCCTTCAATATCCGTCATGATGACGCCGTCAGCCATGTTGTCGAGAATGGTTGCCAATCTGGCTCTATCTCCTGAGATTGTCTCCACCTGTTCTTTTATCTTTAAAGACATTTCATTGAAAGCACGGGCAAGCTCTCCCACCTCATCTCCAGCTTCTATAGTCATTCTCTGCTCCAGTTCCCCTGAGGCGATTTTCTTGGCGGCGACGGTAAGCTTTCGTATCGGCCGTGTGGTGGCACGGGCAACAGCCCATGCCACCAGAATGATCAGTAAAGTGGCAACTGCCATGGCTACGATAATGGTTACCGTAATACGGTCTGCCAGGCTTTCAACCGCCGTCAATGGAAGCGCCACACGGGCCATACCCAAGATTTCGCCCTGATGCGAGACAGGTACCGCAACATACATCATCCTCTGACCCAGAGTGGTGCTATAGCGAGTGCTCTCACCCAAGCCGGTACTCATGGCATCCACGATTTCAGGGCGGGTGGCGTGGTTTTCCATAGCCGCCGGGTCTTCTTCAGAATCACCTAGCACTGTTCCGTCCGTAGCAATGATGGTGACTCTGGTATCAGTCTGTTCCCCCAACCTCTTAGCCAGAGCGTCGAGGATACCCTTCTTATCCTGACTGAGAAAACCGGGTAAACTGGCTTCGGCAGTAATTCTCGCCTCGTTCTCCAACTGTGAACGAAGGTTATCGAGTTGAGAGTTCCTGGTAAGACTGGCCAGATAGACTCCCATAATACCCGTGCCGGCCAGTACGAGTAGAATGAACGGAAAGGTAATACGCCATTGAATACTACGGAACAATTCTAGCCTTCCAGTTTATAACCTGCTCCCCTTACGGTCAGTAAGTTCATCGGGTGAGCCGGGTCAGTCTCAATTTTCTGCCTTAGCCACCTGATATGGACATCTACAGTTCGTGTATCGCCAGCGTAGTCATAGCCCCACACATTTTCCAGAAGTTGCTCCCGACTGAATACGAATCCCTTATTCCTGGTGAGGAAGACCAGCAAGTCATACTCCTTCGGGGTAAGGTCTAGAAGTGAACCTCTACGGAAAGCCTGGTGGCGACCGGTGTTTATTTCTAGGTCACCGACTTTCAAGGATTCTGGCTCACCGGCTGCTGGCGGCTTGGACATATAGGCCCGGCGGAGCATAGCCCGCAGGCGAGCCAGCAACTCTCTCATACTGAAGGGCTTGGTCATATAGTCATCGGCTCCAATTTCAAGCCCGACTATTTTGTCGACCTCTTCTGTCTTAGCGGTGAGCATCAGAATGGGGACGGTCATTTCCTTTCGCAGGATGCGACACACCTCAAAACCGCTCATTTTGGGTAACATCAGGTCGAGGATGATAAGGTCAGGCTTTTCGCTTCGAGCAATCTCCAGAGCCTGAGCACCGTCGATTGCCGTAATTACACGATAGCTTTCTTTAAGAAGGTTATATTCGAGCGTAGCTGATAAATTTTGGTCATCTTCAACAATCAGGATTTTAGCAACCATTGGAAACTCCACTGGAGTATAAACCTAACAGCAGGGTCTATCAAATGCTGGGACAAAATAGTAACTACCTGTAATCCGTCCTGTTCACATATCCTTCTGAGCCTTCATAGGAGATGACCTTGGCGGGGATGCCGACGACGACGGCGTTGTCCGGGATATCAGTGGTAACTACGGCACTGGTGCCAATGGCGACGTTATTCCCCACTTTGATCTTCCCGATGAGCACGGCCCCGGCACCAATAAATACATTATCTCCAATTATCGGAGAACCCCTCCGCTCACCACGGTTCGCCTGACCGATGGTGACGCCGTGCATGAGATTGCAGTTCTTCCCTATGATCGAGTCAGCGTTGACCACGATTCCTCCATAATGACCGATATACAGACCAGACTCTACTCTCGTACCATAGGGAATGCTTATACCGTATTTGATGGCATAGTGAAGCAGGACTTCACGAAAAACAATGAATAACACCCTTTTTGCCAGATTATCCTTACCGTCATTAAGATAAGAGCACAAGCGAAAGAAAAAAGTATATCTGAATCCCGGGTTGCGAAGCAACCGATGAAGAAAAATCTTAAAACCTGTCTTGCCGGTATACCGATACAGGTCAGAGCGCCACAGATACTTCAATTCACCCCAGCCGGTGCCTCCGGGCACTTTCTTTAGTTCAGCCGGCCCTTCCATTACATTTTCGCCCTTCATCCCTACCCCTTTTTAGTCCCGAAAAATCTCAGCACTAAGGCAGTAAATATTATTATACCAGTTATTTTTTACCAGAGGGCCAGAAATTTCAAGCCGTAACCGCGAAAAGGTTCCTCCCTGCTTCAGCACTGCCCGAATTTTACTCCGGTATTCTGTGCCCATCGAAAGGTCTGATGCAAGTTCTAGATGTTGTATCCAACCCCGCCAGCAGATAGGACAACGCATACTAAATGCCAAGGGAAACCGTACTGATGTCTGCCCAAAGGTCACAGGCGCTGGATTCAATGGGAAAGAAGTGACTTTCCAATCTTCCCCTTACGATATTGAGCTACGGGAAAAAGCTATGAAACAAGGCAAAAGTCGAAGCGGATAGGTTTTGGCTTCTCTGGTTTCATACCTAGCTTGTAGCGTCTCTTTCACTTATAGCACGTAACTTTAACAACCCTTTTGGCCTTACCCCGTATGCCAAACCACTGTCAATGAGAGATTCTCTGCTTTAGTAAGAATTCTTCAGGGCTTAAGTTCCCAAGCGAACTATGTGGCCTTACTCTAATTATAGTCCATCCTCCATTCTTCGATAATATGTCTGGCTTCGCTGATCTTAGTGAACCAGTTCTGATTCAAGCACTCATCACAGAGCCGACCGATGAAACTCTCCGCGAAGGCATTTTCTATGGGTTTCCCGGGCCGAATAGAAGTTCAGTTTCACACCTCGCCGGTAAGCCCATTCATCCATAGCCCTGCCCGGTAAACTCAGGACTGTTATCTACCGTAATCACCTCAGGTAACCCCCTTTCGGCTTTCCAGCGCCTTTCTTAAACCAAGCGACACCTTTTAAAGCTGCTTTACCTTTCTCATCTGAATCCAAGCTCAGCGAAAGGTTTGACCTCCATATGCAGGTTGTTTCTGCAATAAGACTACCCATTCCCAGCTAACACGCAGAAAGCGTGTGTCCGCTCATCCCTTGCTATTGTGTGATGGGGCCACAAAGAGGGTCAGTCTCTTTATACCCATAACGACAATTTCTTCGCCCGCATTTATTTTGGGGCCAGTTGACAATGCCTGCCATAGCTCGCCGTTGACCTGAACATAACCATCAGGAGCAAGTGAAGTGGTTGCCCTACCACGGCAGCCGACCATAGCTTCAGATGAAACCACAGGCTTCCTCTCTAATGCCCTAGCACCAATCCTATAGCTTACAATCTCGTAAAACGCGAAGGTAATCATAAGCAGGATAAGACCCCAGATAGGGATGTACACTCGCCATAGGGGCAACACCCAGAGCACGATGGATGCAAGGGCCGCCTCTCCGAGCAAACCTGTAACTACGCTTGATACTATATATCCCTTCCGCTTCATATTTAACTAAGTCAATTTTGTGTCGCACACACTATTGTTCGGGACACACCAGAGATGGTATCAATCTTACTGGTGACAATATGTCCAACTTCGGTCAAGTCTTGTGCTTCAAGTATAGCAATGACATCATAGGGTCCTGTGACAACGTCGGCCGATTTTACTTCGTCTAGCCGTCTAAGAGCGGTAGCAATTTCCTTAACTTTGCCTACGGTTGTCTCGACCAGTACAATAGCCTTCATTGACACTCTGTCCCCTTATCTAATTATCGATGGTGAGGCACTACCTTACCGGGTTGCCCTGATAATGCCGGGGCGAGTGAACTCTGGATACTTTCAGCCCAACGCATTGCCCAATAACTCTGATAGCCTGCACTTCGTTGCTATCGAAGGTCTCCTGAACAGGTTTGGATTAACCCTTGGATATGATCAACCGAGGGCCTTCAGGGGTATCTCTGGCATCGATGGTTACCTCGTCAAGTTGAGCTGCAAGTTCTGGTGCTACCAGCAGGACCTTAGCTCCCTCATGTTCGGTCACAAGGTCACCCACACCCTCCCTGTCCAGTGTAAGGCCAAATTGCCTTGGTGGTTCCAATGTCAGTCGCAGGCCAATCTCCGGATCATCAATATGCTCCAGCAGCATCCTTTTCAACTCCAGCTTGGCACTGTCAGTTACTGTCAACATGTTTAATACCTCCGTTTAATAGACTTTGTGCAGGAACCCGGATAAA
>CAZNSC010000004.1:0-43301 GCA_964575695.1 uncultured Dehalococcoidales bacterium | reverse complement strand
CAACATATGTGGTCTGTTGTCCTCTAGCTTCCCTCCGATTTCTTGGGGCCTTTTCTGAGATAAGTGAACTCTGCTTATACGCTTTTCGAGCTTTTCTATCGCTTCTTTCTTAGCCCTTTAATCTGAACTCGACATCACTCTATACCAACTTTCTACCCTCAACTTTCCTGGAACATGGTTAGTTGTGGACCGTCCGGGGTATCTTGGGTGTCAAGGGTATTACCATCAACCAATGGTGCTAGCTCGGATGCTATGAGTAGTACCTTGGCTCCTTCATGCGTTACTACCTGGTCCCCCTCTGCCTCTTTGTCAAGTATTATGCCTAATCGCCCAGGCGGCTGTAGCAAAAGCCTGAGGCCAACCTCTGGGTCATCACTGTGAACCGTTAAGGTTTCCTTCAGTATTTGCCTGGCACTTTCAGTCACTGTTAACATTTCTGCCTCCTTCTATCGTCATTCGTTCTCGGATATTGCACTGAACATGCTACTTCTAACTCGGTGTTCCATTTTCCCTGAGCGACATTTCCTCCCCAAAAACCCTTCACACCAATAATCCTGTCAGTGGTTAGGGTAGAACCCGTAGTATGGATTTTGGCGTTTCCATATATTACGACTCATGAACCCTGTGATTAGTTGCTCTTCTCAATATGGATGTTAGTTGCCTCACCGGCGACAGCCTGATAGTACCCTTCGTAAAGCACCAAATTTGGGTGGTCATCAAGGCTCCCATAGTCATCAACATCCACGCCTTTCTGGTTGGCGGCAGCCGGGTCGAAGATGCGAATCATGACCACCGGCTTGCTCTCCACCGCACCATCTCGCTCCACTCGCCTAAGGTTCTGCAATATGTCAACTATAACTCCTTGCTGGCTGACCATGTATCCCCAAAGGGCGCCCTCAATCTTCTTAACCTCTTTCTTTCTCTTCTTCTCCTTCACCTTTTCCTCTACGCTCTTCTTTCTCCAAAACACAGTTGCACCCCCTTTTGATTACTAATCCTCATAGCCCGTGGTTATACCGGCCGGGCCCGCAGCGACTTCTAGGCTTCCCGTTTATTCATCTTTTGGATCCTGTTTTCTCAGCGTGAATCCGCCGTCAGGCTGGTCAATGTAATCAAGTTCGTAGTCATCGATGAGAGCCGCGCTACATTGATCCATCAGTACCTTAATGCCATTTATTTCCCTAACCTTGTCTCCCTGTTGCTGCCTGTCCAACCTGATGCTATAGGTTGTCATGTCAGATTTATCGGTATTCACAATGACCCTGAACCCTATGCCTATCTCTGCACACTTATGTACCAGCTGCTCCTGTAATTTACTGGCTGCCACCTCGCTAGCAGTTAGCATAAATTAAGTCCTCCTTTTCACGTGTTTATGCCCGACAAGCGATGCCTATCACCGGTTTTCAATTCAGGGTAAGATAAAATCCTCAATAGTCTGAATATTGCCCTTAGCTCTGGTCAGCTCATATTGCAGAGCACAATCGTTGCACAGCCGGTAATTTCCATACTCGACTACCACCACCCGTGGTTTAGCACAGCCGCAATTGTGGCAAATCGCCCTGGTGCCACCAGATATTCCTGCTTCCAGATTCTTCTCCAGTAAAGCGTGTATTCGCTCCCTTGCTGCCTCCCTCTCTGAGTCAGAGTACCTGCCCATAGCTCCTCCGGCAGTTATATTTGGCCCTGGCTACGCTTGAAATCCAGCACAGCCTTCCAGAACTCCTGCTCATCATGGGTTGGTTCCCGATGCATTATCTTCGCGAAGTTATTCGTTATGTACTCTACTTCCTCTAACGAAAGGCCGAGAGCTCGCCTTAGTCTATCCGCCTCAGGGAGGACCGCTACCTGATGTCCGTCACGAGTCACTGCTATCGCATCCTGACTCCTGTTTGTTACCGGGTCAATAATCTTCGTCTCCTTGAACTCTATGCGTTCCGTCATGCACTGCCATCCTCCCTGGCGAGGTCAATCCAAGTATCCCCAAAGTTTTCTGCTGCGCTTGGGATGGCGAAGTTTCCTCAGCGCTTTATTCTCAATCTGGCGGATACGTTCCCTGCTGACACCAAGCTCCCGCCCAACCTCATCTAGCGTACGATTACGGTCATCAGTCAGGCCAAACCTCAATTCAATAACATGCCGTTCCTTTAGCGAAAGCGACGCCAGTGCCTCCTCCAACTGCTCCTTCAACGATTCTTTTGTCGCCACCTCAACTGGCTGTGGCAACGTCCCATCCTCGATGAAATCACCGAGGAAATGGCCATCTCTCTCTTGGCCAACAGAGGTCTCCAGTGAAACAGGCTGTCGAGCAGCTCTTATCATCTCCTCAACCCTTTTGGTTGGTGTCTGAATTGCCGTAGCGAGCTCTTTCTCAGTAGGCTCCCGCCCGCATTCCTGAGCCAGTACATGGCTGATACTGAAGAGACGGTGTAGCTCCTCTACTATATGAACCGGTATGCGGATGGTTCGAGCCTAGTCGGCAAGAGCCCGGCTGATGCTCTGCCGTATCCACCAGGTGGCATAAGTGCTGAACTTGTAGCCCCTTTTATAATCGAATTTGTCCACGGCTCGTATCAGCCCTAGATTTCCTTCTTGAATCAGGTCCAGCAACGGAAGCCCGTACCCGAGGTACTTTCTGGCAACACTGACCACGAGGTGTAGGTTAGATTCGACCAGGCACCGCCTAGCTTCCTGTGCTTCTCTCTGGCTACTGTCCTTCACCTACCTGCCAAGTTGCTGCTCTTCTTGCGCGCTGAGAAGGGGGAATCGGCCGACTTCACGGAGATACATCATGACCGACTCAGGCAGCACTTCACTATCTGGGCTCTCTCTTTCCACTGATAGCTGGCCTGTCTCTACTTCCGCCATCTATCTCCTAAGCTGTCACCGATTGTCATGCACTGATACTTTCAAATTCTTCCTCGCTGATAGGCTCGCAAGATTGAACATTCTCATTTCTCGCCGTAAGCATAAAAGTTGCCCGACATTTCCAGCATCGGAACGGTCCTACATAATCCGGGTCAGACAAAGAGAAATCAGTATTTGCACCGCATGTTGGGCATTTTATTACTAACATGGCTCGTTCTCCACCACAGCTAGATATTCTACCTATTTAAGTTACCTCGTTCAGAGAAATGCTGAGCTTGACCTTACCGTTTACTGCCTCGGAAACATCTCCGGTTGAAAAGAAAAGGTCACTATCAGGCGGCTTTCGGCGAATAACAAATTTGCTGACGTCGCCAGTCCAGGTATTGTGCATCAGATGATCCACTGTGCCCAACACCTTGCCGTTCCTATCTATTACCTCAGCACCATATTCTATCTCCATCTCCTATAACTTCTGCTCCCTCAGGATTTGTCGCCCATTCACAGCTCACCTGTTCCCCCATCAGCTCAGATGTTTTCCCTTATTCAGCCTGATGTCAGAATTCTAGTTTGCCTCGAACGAGTTGGGTATACCGCGTCTGAGTCATTTTGACAAACCAAAAGGGTTATCTTTCGATAACCCTTTTGGACATTTACGTGTCTTTTGGTGCCTTAACCGGGGTTTTCTTCTACTTCAGTTACCTCGGTCGCCAAACCCTGTTTCACAGCATAGGCTGCTGCCTGCTGGCGATTGCGCAGTTGCAGTTTTTCTAGGATACTTTTGATGTGAACCTTGGCCGTGTTCTCAGCAATGAATAATGATTCGGCAATCTCTTTGTTGGTGGCCCCCTTGGCCAATAGCTTCAGAATCTCCTGCTCCCTTTCTGAGAGGCCGTGCTTAACCCCAGCTTCGCTCGGCTTCATCTCGCCGAACTTATCAATAAGCTTGCCAGCGAGTGGCGGGGATACGACGACCTCCCCCTTGGCAATAAGGTCAATCGATTTCACCAGGTCATCAACCTTCATGTCCTTCAGAAGGTATCCGGTTGCCCCGGCTTCTATAGCTGAGAAGAGGTCTTCTTCTCTCTTGGAATCAGTGAGCATGGCCACTTTTACTCCTGGACATGACTTGCTTATCTTTTGAGCCGCTTTGGCCTCACCGAAATCTGAGACATCGGTGTTTATCAAGACCACATCAGGCTCAATTTCCTTGACCTTCTGAACAGTCTCTTCACCATCGGAACACTGAAGGACAACCTCAATGTGCCCCCGTTCTTCCAACAATCGAGCCAGCCCTTCGCGGAAGATTTCCTTGTTATCGGCCAAGAGTACCCTTATTATCTGGCCCACCGCTCACCTGCCATACACGCGTACCTGGTTTTTCCTGTACTTTACAGATATAATAACATAAGTCTAACAGCATCAACGCCAGCGAGTCAAAGGTTTCTACCAAATGAAGCACTACAATTTTTCATTCTTGGCATCTCGAGAACCATTGTAGTCAATTGTCCTGGCCAATGCCAATCATAACAGGAACTAGATGCGAAACCGGTGAAACTCCAGAAGCTCAAGGCCGATAAGCCAGCCCGGCAGATTATAAGCCAGATACTGGAGCTGCTGAGGGGAGAATATGGACTCCCTGAATGGCAGCCCGGCCAGGACCCGATCTCGGTCTTGGTTCGGACTATCCTCTCCCAGAATACCTCGGATTCCAATTCAAGGCGGGCCTTCGAGGCACTCCGGTCCGCCTTTGATACCTGGGAAGACGTAGCTCGTGCCGATGTCGACATCGTTGCATATTGTGTCAGGTCTGGCGGTCTGGGGAGAATAAAGGCATACCGGATTAAACAGGCACTTGGTGAGATTGTGCGGAGGCGGGGCCGGCTTGAGCTGGATTTTCTAAGTCAAATTACCATGTTTGAGGCAAAGGATTGGCTCCAGAAGCTGCCAGGTGTGGGGCCAAAAACAGCGCGCTGTGTATTGCTGTTCTCGTTGGGGTTGCCAGCTTTGCCTGTGGACACCCACATCCTCAGGGTGACCAAGCGACTGGGGCTTATCAAGAGCAAGGCTTCCCTATATGAGGCGCATTATGAACTGGGGGAAATGGTGCCGCCCGCGGATGTTTATCGGTTCCACATTCTTCTGATAGAGCATGGAAGAAAGGTTTGTCATGCGCGATGCCCTGACTGCCAAGCCTGCATTCTGAAAAGGATTTGTGCAAATTACACTTAATGACTTTTTGTTATCCCGCCGATAATAAACTCGGGAGCCACTGGATGAACCCACCGCCGGCGTCGACCCTACCGGTCAAATTGAAATACTTCAGATGTTATTAGATGATTGGCACATCATCTTTACAGTGGGTTTGGTAATAGGTTATTCTTATTATCTCATTACTACAACAGAGGCGTAGCCATAATAGTTCAAAAGCTAACAAGAAGTGGCAACGAGTGGATTCGAACCAGGAGGGATAAGATGACCATTGAAAGAAAAACAGCAGCCTTATTTAAGCTTTCGGATGAAAATTGGATGAAACATGCAAACCCCTGGAGTGTATGGACAAGATATTCAGTACTGCCAATAATTGTTCTCGCTTTTTGGAGTAGAATTTGGATAGGATGGTGGTCTCTTATACCAGCAATAATATCATTGGCCTGGATGTTCTTTAATCCCATAGTATTTAAAAAAGCTAAGTCTACAAAGAACTGGGCATCGAAGGCCGTTTTGGGAGAGCGCGTGTGGTCAAATAGAGATAAAGTAGCTGTTCCAAAATATCATGAAGTTGCCCCCAATATTCTTAACGGTATCTCATCGGTAGGGATGTTAATATCCATTTGGGCTATAGTTATCCTGTCTATATGGCCTGCAATATTGGGAATATCTCTAGCGTATCTGGGTAAAAGCTGGTATCTGGATAGGATGGTTTGGATATACGAAGATATGAAGCAATTACCTGAGTATGCAAAGTGGGAATATTGAGCCTAAAAAGAAGTGGCAGCAGCTGTATTTGAACCAGTGATCAAGGGCTTGTGAGTCTTTCCCTTCATTGGTAGCCAAGAAATTAGAGTGGGGACGAGGAAGAAATGACTGATGTTCTTCAACAATCTTTCCAATCTTCATTAGTTCTCATGGTTGCTCCCGCCCAACTATTGATTGGGCCGCGATTTGTCCCGCCCGATATCCATATAAATGACTCTTAACCTTTAGTGTGTGCAACAAGTCTGAGGTAAGGCTACCCGTAGATTAGCCACCAGCATCGGGCAAATTAATCACTTCTGGAGGTTTCTCTTTGACTCGTTTCATATCTTGCCTACAGCATACTAGCGTTCCACTACCTACTTCAGTCACTACAACCTCGTTACCACAAACATTGCATCTGTATTTTTCACCTACTTTTTCAACTGCCATTTCGACCTCCTGTATGTTGATATATTTGTGAGATTATCCAAGTCCTATACGCAGCTGTATATAACCTACTCAACCGTTACCGTCATGGTATATGTCCATACCTCTTTCTCGCCACCTTCCCACGGCTGGTTATATGCCATATGCACTTCAGTAGTGCCCTTATTAACTGCTTCAAAAGTCCAAACCTCTATGCCAGCTGCTCCTACAACATCACCTTTGGGTTCTTCGAAATCATAGTCTTCTTCATTAAGCACATTTTCATTACTCATTTCATATTCCCATTTAAAGCCTGTTGTTGGATTTGAGCACAGCTTAGCTCTGATTTTATCACCAATCTCTAATTGGAATTCATTCCTCATATGGTGATTCTCATTGAATTGGTTACAGGTAATCTCAACGTTTATATCTCGTGACGTTATACATGATAATGGCAAGAGGGAGACAGCAAGTATAACAAATGTAAGAATAATCCTGATTTTCATTCTAGTTTCTCCTTCTCAATAACTATCCTACCCGCAATCTTATCTCATCTGGAGTAACATTCTCTACTTGAATATTGACTCCGTCTATTCGTATTCTACTCTGCTCTCTAGGATAAAAAAGATTCCAAGCATATCCCCAGGCTGCGTACGGTACAAAATTCCGTTTTCTTTGCACAATAGAATATACTTTTTCGGATGGCATACCAGCATAGACAATTCGGTCCTTACCAGAGCGTAAATGATAAGTGTCACCCACAGACAGAATGATTGAATTATCCATATTTCCTCCTTTTACATAATCAAATGTCGAGTAAGTTTATCATAGGCACTTTTTGTATGAATTATACAATACTGCCAAGCATGGGGAACACCGTCCTGTTGACACCATAATCCTTTTCAAATTTCCCCGGCAGGTTAAGTCTTCTAGCTTTGGTAAGCTGTACAGGTCTTGAACTTTAACTGTTCTCCTCATCACTCATCTGGGCATTCGGCTTTATGATGTTGAGATTAGCCTTTGCCCAGTCTACAAGCTGAGCGGGTGTCATCCAATCGTCAGATAATTTCATGCTTAACACTGCTATTGCTATTTTGCGTGTAACTCGACAAGCGCTGTAATTCGTGCTGTTGTATTTTTAACACTTGCTAATACTTATATATACTTACTGCGTATTTTGGCTTGCAGCGACTTCCTCGAATCTGTCCGGCCACTCGCGAACCAGCACATACCAGCCGAAAGTGTTCTTCTCTGGTACAGGGCCGAATAGCCCCTTGTCGACTAGGTCTTTAAGTTCACCAGCCTTTAGAAGCGATTGGTAGGCATTGTTCTTGGATGGGTAGACTTGGCCTGTCTGCCTATCTCGGACTTGGACCTTCCCATTAGACTAGACTGGTTTTCGCTTACGAGCAAGGGCTTCTTGAAGGTGAGCAATCAACTCAGTGTGCTGTAATGCCAGGTGCTTGAGGGCTTGGACTTCTTCATAGATTTGTTCGATGGTTGGTATTGGGGTAATAGTAGGTTCGACTTCTGGGATAGGCTCAATAGTAGTGATTGACCCTTCTTGTGGTGCAGGTGCTTCCTCTATGGGCTTTTCCTGAGCTTGGGGATTCACAGGTGTTAGAGCTTCTGCCTTGGCTTTGGATTTGCCACTCATGCTGACCTCCTTGTTTGTTTGTCAGCATTATTGTGGCGTGTTAATCAACAAGCGTAAATTAAATGAAAATAAAATGTATATTTTATGTATACAGGACATGCTGTTAAAGTGGAATCAAACCATTGAACAGAAAGGAGAGCAAAAGTCATCTCCTGATCAGTTGGTTTTGGTTGTGAACGAAACATCAGAATGCTAAATAGAGGACCGGTTTCAACCCCTAGGCAGCAGAATAGTGGAGCAAAGGCGTTGCTTGAAAAGTTATGAAGGAAGTAGAGTCAGCAAAGGTAGCGTAGCGCGCTTCGATATCAACCACCTGCTCCTGAGGGCAGGATCTCTATTACTATAACTTAACAAGTGGTATCCTTTATGGGGACAGGTCAGTAGACTACTTGAAAAATAGCTGCGGTGAGATCGGCAACAATGAGCACAAAAGGCCCACCACCTAGGCGTCTAGAATCTGGGCTGCCGCCTAATTACTTATGGGTGGGCTTGACAACCTGTGTTACAATGGAATAAAAATTAACAATTAAGAACACCTGCATACAGCCCCATACGAATAGGGGAGGGGAGTATCATGCCTTAGAAAGAAAATGAAGAGCAGGACAAAGATTATTTTGATGAGTCGTCAAGTAATCTCATAACCGTACAGGGTCGATAGTTGCTCCATGGATCTTCTCATAACTCGAATTTTCACTGGCGTCGCGAATATGGTGAATGATAACAAGTAGGTAATGTGGGAAACAGTATAGGCGCGGAGCACTCTTCCCGCTAACAGAAATTGTCAATCATTCGGGGGGTGATATATGGGTACATAAATGGGTATGTTATATGTGGGTGTACCTTGTTGGGAAACTGCGACGAATTAATCAAGGGGGGAAACTAATGAGAAGAACAAGTACAGGACATTGGTTGGCTGTACTGTTAACAGGTTTGCTCGCACTCAGCCTGATTATAGGCGGCTGCGCTAAGCCTGCTCCACCGTCTCCAACACCACCTGCTCCAACACCATCTGCCCCATCACTATCCCCATCACCGACGCCAAGTCCGAAGCCCGAGTTGCCTGAAGTCATAACTATTACGACACTAGGGGTAGGATCGCCAAGATACACGTATTGTGTAGGCTTGAGGGCAGCCGTTGAAAAGTATACTTCAATGAACCTTAGAATCGAAAGCTATGATTCTGATAAAGCCAGAAATGCACCGCTCAAGAGTCAAGAGTCCGAGTTTGTTATCAACACAGGTGTAAATATATGGCAGGTCACACAGGGGCTCGGAGACTTTGCTGAGTGGGGGCCAACACCTATGCGTCGTGTTTGGAACGGCAAGCCCTTCAATGCTGCTATGTTTGCTAGAGGTGATTCTGGATTTAAGACTCTTGCTGATCTAAGAGGTAAGCGTATACCGACGTCACCGGCTTCCATTCCCTGGAGCAAGAATACCGAAGCCGCGATAGCCTTCGGAGGTTTGACTCTGGATGATGTTAAAGTGGTAACTGTATCATCAGTAGTCGCTGGCCTGTCGGGGGTACTTGAGGGTACCGTGGATGCGGTCCTAGGAACGGCCTGGGGCGCAAATGAACAAGAATTGGCGGCTAGTCGCCATGGCATCATGTGGTTCGATATGCCCAAGGATGACACGGAAGGCTGGGAACGTCTTCGCAACGTGACTCCATGGGCTGGAGCCTTTACTGAGAGCTTTGTCGGTCTCAAGCCTGGCGAAACCATCACGGGAGCAGGATATGAACTGGGTGTCTGGGCAATGCCATGGGTTGCTGATGATGTGGTATATGCCTTTTGTCAGGCAGTGAAAAATGGTTATGACCTTTATGCGCCAATGAACCCTGATATGGCAGACTGGACCTGGGAGAGGGCGTATACTATAGAAGGGTTCACGGATGCCCCCTATCATTCAGGCACGGTCAAATTCTTGAAGGATATGGGCGTTTGGACAGCCGAGCATGAGGCATTTCAGCAGCAGGCATTGAACCTAGAGAAGGAGCTGGCAGGTAAGTAAGCAATGCCAACAGGGCCGAGAACGGTAATCGGCGAATTCTGAGGAAGTTCAAGTGAACCGTTAGTAGAATACTGAATACGTTCTGGAGAATCCAAGAAGCCCATACTCACGGATAGACGGATCGGCACTTGGTGACATACTCAATAGTCATAATGGCGTCAGACTGGCAAGGCGGAATCCTTGCATTTGTTTGGTTTGACGCCATTGTAATAGTCCAAGGAATGGGATGTTGAGTTTTGGAAAAGTACAGATCTTTGAGAGGATGGACTAACTGGCTTTTCATAGCTTGCACATGGATAGGTCTGGGTGTAGCAGTCTTCAATATCTTTCGGCTTAGAATAGCTGACAAAGTTATGCTTGAGTATGGCTACCTAGCTGTACTTCTGGGACTCTTTCTACCGCTAGTATTTCTTGCTTGCCCAGCGACTGCAAAGTCGCCCAGAGACCGTGTTCCCTGGTATGACTTTCTTCTGGCTGGTGCCAGTGTCCTCGGTCCTGCTTTTTCATTCATCTTTGCTCTGGACATAATTGGCGCGAAATCTGACTGGGCAGTGAGTCCACCGCTAATTCCTTTTATACTGGGAATCACGACCTGGCTTTTAATACTGGAGGGTGCAAGGCGCGGGCCAGGTGGCACGGCTCTTGCTGCGATTATGGCTCTCCTTTCAGCGTATCCTCTCTTTGCAAGCCACTTACCAGACCTGCTGTTTGCGAAAAGCTATCCGCTGAGTCGGTTGGCCGGCTACTATTATCTCGGAGTGAGTAGTATTTTTGGGCTGCCGATGCAGATGTTTGGCGGTATACTCATGGGCTTTATGGTTTTCGGTGTGGTTTTAGTGGCTACCGGGGCAGCTAAATTCTTTCTTGAATTAGCACAAGGGCTCTTAGGTCGCTTAACAGGTGGGCCAGCGCTGGTAGCAGTTATGGCAAGCGCTTTTCTGGCTAGCCTTTCTGGTAGCCCAGTAGCCAACGTCATTGGCACCGGCAACATAACTATTCCTGCTATGAAGAAGTTGGGATTCCGGCCTTACGTGGCAGGCGCGATAGAGTCGGTAGCTTCTACCGGCGGGGTACTTATGCCTCCAGTCATGGGCACTGCAGCTTTTCTTATGGCCACATTCTTGAGGATACCATATCTCGCGGTATGCAAAGCAGCCGCTATTCCCATGGTTGTTTATTATATTAGCTTGTTCGCACAGGTTCACCTCTACGCCAAGAGAAATAAACTCGCGGTTTTAGACACCGCTGAAATTCCATCGATCAGAAGAACCTTGAAAGAAGGTTGGTTTTATATTGGTAGCGTCATTGTTCTGATGTATCTCTTATTTTATGTAAGAGTGGAAACGTGGGCTCCATTTTTTGCATCTGGTTTCCTGATTCTTTGTACGTTGATAAGAAAGCAGACGAGACCTAACCTGGAAAAAATTCGTAGCTTTACAATGAGCATGGGGCGTACTTTCATAGAGATTACACCAACGATCGCGGGGGTAGGCATCATCATAGGTGCCCTAGGTTTGACCGGGGTAGGACAATCAATCAGTGGTGCGCTTGTCAGTCTGGCTCAAGGAAATTTGTACATAATGCTCATCTTTGGTGCGATCGGTGGTATCATTCTAGGTACGGGGATGACGATAACCGCCTGCTATATTTTCATGGCGTTAATATTTGCTCCTTCTCTAATCAGTCTGGGTGTTCCTCCCATAGCGGCTCACTTCTTCTTCTTGTACTGGGGGATGCTCTCCTTCATCACGCCGCCGGTATGTCTCTCGGCTTATATGGGGGCCGCTATAGCCGGGGCCGGCATCTTGCGAACCGCGCTACAGTCCGTGCGAATGGGGATAGTCGGCTTCGCCCTGCCATTTATTTTTGTGCTAAACCCAGCTTTAATAGCTGAGGGCCCGCTGTTGTCAGTAGTATGGACAACATTGACAGCGATTATAGGCACAATATTGTTGGCTATGGCATTAGAGGGTTACGTGACACGGATAGGTGATATCGGATGGGTGGCGAGACTGTCCTTGTTTGCTGCGGGTGTTCTTCTGCTGTTCACACCTCTGGTGGCCAAGGCTGCTGGTGGCGTGCTAGCCTTGTTAGTTGCGATCTTCTCCATTAGAGCAAAGCGACGGCAAGTAGTCTGAGAAGATTAGCCTGGCAACCCAAGAGTCAATCCCAACCTGTCAAAGGCGGTGATCATCTATGTGATTAGCCTCTAGAAAGTAGTCCGTTTCTTAAGTTGGAGTTACCATCGGAATACAGAAGACAGTGCAACCATGGTATTTAGGAGCGACTAAGCACCTCACTATCTTCAGAGAACGATTCATCTGATCTTCAAGAGTTTTTTCGCATTTCCACCCAATATTTTCTCGATGTCTTCCGCCGGGATATCCATAGCCTTAACGCCGAGCAGATGCTCCCTAACATAATATTCCCCGGCTTCAGCACCAAACGGGTAGTCTGTACCATACAGCATACGATCAGGCCCAAAGAAAGCATAACCACAGGAGAAGCCGGCAGTATATCCGTTTAGGGCTGTATCCCCATATATATTGCCCCAGTATTCAGTAATATTCCGGGGAAGACTTTCTCTCAAAGGCCCTTTGCCAGCACTCACAGCTCTGCCCAGGAAATAGGGAAGCATACCTCCAAGATGATGGGTGACGATCTTCAACGAAGGGTAACGGTCGATCACTCCTCCAAAAATGAGTCTCCACACAGCCTGTGTGGTATCAAAAGGCCATCCAAAAACCAGCATCATCCGCCACGCTTTGTCCATATCGACCAGAGGATAAGACTCCCAATGGGTCGGGTGGAGAAGAAGAGGCAGATCATGTTCTACCAGTTTCTCGTAAAATGGATAATACTCCTCAGAATCCAGCCCCTTCCCATTCTGGTTGGTGGCAACGACGACTCCCCGGCAATCCAGTTCATTGATCGAACGCTCGAGTTCTTTTAGCGCACTGTTCATGTCGAGAAGAGAAATGATACAGATGTTCACAAACCTATCCGGGTATGCCTTGCAAAGGGCATAATTACCGTTATTGGAGAGCCTACATATCTCGGCCGCATCCTCAGCACCAAATCCAACCAGGACCGGTGAAGTCTGGCTGAGGGCTTGAACATCAATGCCGTACTTTCCCATCATCCGCAAGCGCACCTCCGGATCCGCATTTTGCGGGGACAATGCAAATTGCTTATCCTCACCATAGACTTCGCTTTTGCCTAGGAATTGTGCAACTGATAATGAAACGTGATGAGCAAATATGTCGATTATCATTTTCATCCCCTTTCTTGGTGTAAACCAATTCTAAAATAGCTTCCCCCTCGGATATACTCGTGACCGGCCATTCCGACGTTATAAGCAGCATAATGGGCAGTCACAATCTAGAACATCTGCTCTGAGTCGCCGAGTTGCCATTCTTAATCATTATGCTCCCAGCTCATTCACCTCCTTTGTTGGCTCAGCATACTATAAAATATGCTTGCCTTGTTCACCTCCCGTTAGATATGATTTGGTATGGATGATAGACGATTTGTAACCAGAATGTCAATTGGTTGCTGCCTGGATCGCACTTTCTGACTAACTGTAATCTGCTCATATCGAGCCAAACATTATTCAGCTAAAAAGTAAAACCTAACTTCCAAATTCTCTCGAATTTCTGCAACCTCTGCAAAACCTCGAATCCTGCGTTGCATCCTGCACTATTCTTGTGTTTCCGAAGCCCAACTATTACACTTATTCGAATGCGCAGTACCGGGGGCGGCTCGGCATAAGCCGCTGTGCGCTTGCAGTGTGAATGCAGAATTGCAGCAACACCAAAGCGCTAGTCTAAGTACCCCATCATAGCCCTTTGATCCGCGCGCAGACTCTTTAAATGAGCATTCTCATATTTGAGGTCTCTATCTATCTCAGCCAGCTCAGCCTCGGTGCAGCCACTGACTAGGAGTTCAGCTCTCTTGCTTTCCAATTTCTCAATCCTAGTCTCTGTCTCGGCGATCTTATCATCAATCTGAGAAACAGCTATCCAGTCGGTGTATTCTGCCAGCTCATCGTCCCTGTTGCCATCCATATTGTAATCATCTATCATTGGGATTCTCCTTTCCTAGAAGCGTTCTAAGTTCGTTCTCCAAGTGCCTGAGTGATTCGTCAAAATCGTCGATGAACGAGCCCAATAGCACCAGTGTGATTCTAAACACAGAAGTGCGAAGAAGCGCGTCGGGAAGAGCGAAAGGATTGTGCTTGGCAACCTTGGCCAGGTATTGATTGATTGTGCTCTCGATCTTGTCTTGAACTTCCTTATCCATGTCCCCCTTCGGTTTGCGTATATTATTTATAGCAAAACACACTGTATTTATTGTTTTGTGTTTAGCGTTTAGTGTTTTTGCATTTAGCGTTTCTTGTTTTGTGTTTACTCCAACGATTTTCTTCTTGTCTCGACATACTTCCAGAACATCTCTACATCCTCTTTCAACATTTCTTTCCAGCCACAATCGCCAAGCGTCATCATCGACAGCAGAGACAGGTATATAATCAGCTTGGTTATTGGTAGTCCCAATGCCGCTGACATTGCAGATAGAGGACCTTCGATTCTTTTCAGCAAGCCAACGCTCGTTGGGTACTTTGCTTCTGATACGAAGTTCAGCGTGCCGCCTTTTTCTTCCAAGATTTTGGTCAGCTGCTTATCGCGTTTGTCGCGAGCCTCACGCATCTTCGCGCCGTAGAGCTTCATTACTTGTTTGACTCTGGCGTCATGTGCTGCTATCGATAACCCGTGATTAATGCTGATCCTTTGAAGCTTGGACAATGACAGGTTGTTTTCCTGGTTCACTGAATCCCTCCACCAGCTTAGTAATCCCACCGGGAAGGTTCGAACACCTGTCCTGGTCTCTTCACCGTCACGGTACCCTTCCCTTAGCAGGTCGTTCAATGACTTCTGGTACAGGCCTTTGAAATGGGTATCTTCTAGATTCCAAGCACTCTTATCATCATTAGTATCGGCTGTGGCATCATTGTCATCTTCAGGTATCCAGGCGCCTTCATCTTCATTTTCTTCATCGTCGCGATATTGATTTTGGTCGGTCATAGCATCCTTCTATTTTGCTGGGGATTTTGATTCTTTATATCTTTGCCTGAGTTGCTTGGGAGTAAGATGCTGGCTGCCATCCCACCCACGAGCCAAGCAGCGAGGGCAGGCCTTGGGATGAGCGGTCCTTGGTGTCCAGACATAGCCGCATTCTGCACAAGTGAGTTCTTTTGTTGCTGAGGTTTTCTTCTTCATTTGGTTTTACTCCTGATAATATAATTATGTTGTTATTAATACTTTAGCGCATGTATTGTAGCTTGTAAGCTACTGTTTTAACGAAACTCAACACTTCTTTCATGCTTTTTACCTTCCCATTATTCACATTTTGAACCTATCAAGTCTGGGACACTCGTCTGGTAAGATCAAAGGAATCTCTAAACGATAGGGATCTTCGTTCACCTTGGTAGAGAGCGCCCACAACTCATGTTTTTCGACCTCATAGCAGTCCGAGTCTTCGTCCAATTGTGCCGCAGCAGATGGCGTGCCAGGAAAGATTTTCACTTTTTTCCACCCCTTAACTTTTCTCAGGGGACCATATAGTCTCTGGGCTACTTCTAATAACTCATCATTGGAAAGAAGACCGATACTCTGAACGAGTTGGAACTTCTCGTTAGTCGCAAGCTGCTTCAGGACTACCGTTTCCTCCTCGACAAAAGCGGCTAGCCTCATAGTAAAATCAGCGTCTGTTGGCATTCCTTCACACAAGAAGTAGTCCTGCCCATTACGTGCAATCTCTACCGGTCCGATAACCATATTTAACCTCAGTTTATGAACAAGGGAAGGTGAGCAGTCCCACCGACCAACTCCCTGACACAAATGATGCATATTAAAATCGAATAGGCTGGCAAGGTACTCCCGCAAGGCAGACCTAGGTACAATATGACATTGGTCAAACCCGTACTTATCCTTGAGGCTATCGATGATGTCTGGTGCTAATCCATTTATCAGGAAATGGCTATCTATCTCTCCTAACCGCTTGCCGGCTGTTCTTACAACGAAGTATTCTGAAAGTGTGTTTCCGATAGACTGTTTGCCCAGAAAATCGGAAAACTTCCTTTCAAGTGGGTGTAGTATCGTTGCCGATATCCAGGCATTCGTGTCAACCCTGGTTAACGCGTCAATAAGTGTCTTGGCTCTCATTTCTGACCAGAAGGGATGGCGGAAGCCGATATCCAGCGCCGTATAGAGTCTGTCGCCTTTCTCGTTCTCATAAAATGCAGTCAGTTGACGGGGATTCGGGACATCATAACCACCACAAGTGCATAGGGGATATTCTCTTACCGGCTTTATGGCGTTGCCCTTAGGCCTTCTTAGTTGGTCAGGGACTATTGCGACTTTCGGTACATAGATTCTCAAAAACAAGGATTGCATCTAATTACTCCTTCAGATTAATGTTGGGGCTAGGATTTCCATAATAGAGCCCTAGCCCCATTCGTCTCTAAGGTTCTTTCAGCTTAGGATATCCCTGGAAATCACTGTCCTCGAATCCCGCTTTTTGGCAGGAAGTGCGGTAAGCCTCCTCATCATAAACAAACCACCGGAATCCCTTGAAATCTCGCGTATAGAATATGGCTCTGGCTTTCACGCACTCCTCCAGAAAAGGCAGAACTCTAACGCGTGGTTCTTCGGGTATCTGGCTGTCGGGATCTTCCAGGTCAGTATTGTTTAAGGCATGAACGCGACTGGCGCCTTGGTACCAACCGATATAGGTTTGATACCCGAAAACCTCCGAAATCCCGATATAGTAGAAGTCAAAGTACCTAAATGTGAACCTGATCTGCTTAAACACATCGGTTAGGAATTTCCTTTTAGAAGACCTCTCATGTCCCCGATGCTCATGGATATCGCTTTTAGTCACTTCCCTTCCTCCTTTCTTCTCAGATTCATGTCTGAGTCATCAACCTAATTCCGAAGATATCTGTCTATCTAGCTCATTGACATCACCTCCTTACTTACTAAACTCTACAAATATCGTAAGTCTTATTTAGAGGTCTTACTGCGCCAGAAAAGTCCCAGTTTCCGCCAGTTGCCAAAAGATCTTTACTAATTCATAATCTAGGTATGGTTAATAAAGAATTTGCCTTGATGACTTGGGAATGCTTTGACAAACGATTGACGGTAGATGAAACGTGCTCACATCTTGATATAGACGACAGTCGAACAATTGAACGTCTTAGGGCAGAAATAAAAGGATTCCGAGAAGCGAAATCAGATCAACAGTTGAGCAGAATAACAGGTTGGGTGGAAAAAACAATCAAGATACATAGAATGTGGTGGAGTGATTACGAACGTTCAAAATACCCTTGGTCAAGACCAAAACATTTGGAAGCATTAGCTGAATCGGCACAAAAACTCCGAAGCAGAATCATCAATCCGGAACTGCGCCAAAGACCATTTACTCAAAACAAATCGATTTGGTATTGGAATGACTTCGATTGGCGAATTGCCCCAGATTACTGGTTTACAATGATGACGCCATTGCTTGATTTTATTGATGCTTGGATTCCTAATGCCGAGAATCTATTATCACATCTTTCCAGTAGTAATTTTATGGCGCATTATAGAGAACTTGAAGATGGCACTAGAAAACTTCAAGTCAGACTCAACGAGATGACTAGTAGATTAAAAGAAGAAGACCCTTCTTATGGAGATAAATTAGAAGAATTTCAAGAGACTCTAGGCATTTACTTCGTCGGTAATTTTACTCCTGACGAGATTCCGCCCAAAGATACAATTGATGCTCTTGTTCAAGGTATCTCGCATTTGGGCAATTTTATGGCAGATACAATTGAAAGTTTTGAGAATTCTTACTTAGATTTAGATAAGCATTGTAATCAACTAGAGAAGCTTCTTCAACAGGTTTATGATGATCTTGACCCCGATATTGTAAACTTCGAGATTGAAATTGGTAAATGCCTAAGATGTACGTAACAAACACAAATATTTTTGCTAACCTTATTAACCGGCCTAACCCCAAATAAAGGTTAAGAGGGTTAGTATAGTTAACAAAATAATGTTTATATGAAATAACTAGGCTTTACATCTTCACCAGAGCTATAACCTAGACATCGGCATACGCCACATTTATTTTTTAATTTTCGATAGAGAGACTTTCCTAATCTTCACAATTCCTTCATCTGCATTGAGTTCCACATGGTCTCCGGTCTTTATCATGTCTAAAGGATTATGTTCAAGTCTGTCTACCATAGGGATATCGGAGATAATAGCGCCTACAGCAACGACAGTATCCGCACGCAAATTTATGATGCCTTTTGGTTGGCTATTGCATCGCACCATTTCGTACAGATAGTAGCTTCCAGCGGTTGAGCCCTTCCCAACAGGAAAGACCAGAATCTTTCCAGCGATACTAACACCCTCAAGCTCGTGGCCCTTTTCTACGACTATCCCACTCTGTCTATCTACGCCACCCAGAAAGGAAATCGGCTGATGCGATACTAGAGCCTCCCCTTCAGCCTTGCCTTTAGCTACCTTATGCCCCTTGATGATTAGCTCATCCATGATTTTTCACCTCCATATTCCAGTGGTCGCCGCCTCAATACATTTGTCTACCGAACCGTAATATGGAAGAGTAACTCGTCCCTCGGTAGCAAACATGCTAGTAGCATAATTGGCAATCTTGGCGGAATTTGTGGCTACTGTTCGGGGATACCAAGCCTTCACAGGTTCTCCGCTTAGCTGTAGGGAGACTGTATGAGGACAAGTGCCAGATAATACCTTGGCACCACTTGCTTCTATAATACTAATATACCCCATCACTTCCGCATAGGCCTTCGCCATTCTGGAGGTGGTAACCCAGAGTTCTACTCCGGATTTCAGCCTTTTACCTGAAAGGAGTCGAGCAATCTCTTGCAGTTCTACAATCGAAGCATGAGGGCAGCCGAAAACTACAAGGTCTACCTCTCTGTCGGTTGCTTTACAAAGGGACTCCTCAGTTGTTCGCAATTCTTTTTCGCCAAATTCGCAGGTCTGCCAATCTTTGACCTTTTTGCGTCCGAAGGCAGCTTCTTCAGTTGGTGCTTCTGGAGTGATGCCTACAATATGGTAAAGTGCAACACTTCCCGAAGAAGCCGCTGCTGCACCCAATAGCTTCAAAGAGTCCGCAGAGACACTGGGAGGTACACCAATAAAGACAGGAATTTGGTCCTGAGCCATCTTGCCAGTGAAATAACCTAAGGTACCGTAATCGTGTTGATGTTTAAGCTTCGCAGTAACGGAAATCTTCAGGTTTCCGAAGCGATTTCGGGAAAGGTGGTAGCCATATTCGGGCACCCTACCAGTTATAGCAGCAGCTATGGCACTGGGGCCGCCCTCTCTATTAGTTCTTGCACCTAGGACGGAATTCGCAAAGATTATGGCTGATGATTCACTCCAGGCAACGTGCTCTTCCATTCGGGGAACATGGCCGATCAGGTATGGCGTACACGTGTCAGACAAGAAGGCACCCATGTTCGCCATGGTACGCCTAAACGCCATATACTCTTGAGGAAGATTATCCGTGATACCGAAGATTTCCCATGACTCGGGGTCTAAGCACCACGGGTTGGTGTCAGTATGGATGACAAATTTTCCCCCTCTATCAGCCAAATGTCGAAGAAATAGAATACCACCTTCACCAGCTGTTACAGGATTATGCAGAAGATGTGCCGAATTCACCCTAATCATTCTTTGGGCATCATAACACTCCGCCAATCCAACCAGGATATCCATGCATTTTTGGGCAGCGTCACCATGTTTACCCTCTAAAATCTCGTTTTCTTCTCTGGTTAGATTCATTCTGCCCTCCCTGGTTATATTCTCCTTCACGCCCAAAAGTTCGGTAGTGTATCAAAGAGCTGACACTTCTCCGGAAATTATCCTCTTCGCTAACCAGCCACGGTTTCATAATATCTTGTGTTGCAGAGCCTGTCAAAATGGTCAATTGATTTGACCCTGAAATGGGAAAGGGGACCACCCAAAGATGATCCCCTTCTCATTCTTGTGGTTCTCTATTTAGAAGAGAACCTCCCACTACGTTCATCCATAGGCACATCCCCTTTCTGAAGGCTCCCATAAGACTGTCAACCCCTCAACCAGCCTTCACACACATATTATACAATAGGAAGTCAATTGCAACGTGAGCTGGAAATCCTTCGATATATGCTTTGCGATGACATTAATATTAGCCTCCGCTAATTTTAGAAAAGAGGGCATCTGGTATATAATCGACTGAGGGCTTTGTACATACCCTTATACTATGCTTGTTAATAGGTACTGATAGTCTATTTTTTGGGCATCCTTGATTCATAAGGAAACATTCATAGAGTTTGCCGACATATAACTACCTTCGGCAATATTATTTTTCTGCTGTTTGTATCTGTTGCGTGGTGTCTCCAGATAGGTCTATCCTGTAGAAGTCACTATCCATTTCCGGTAGAATCATGAGAAATTCGGGCGTATAGTCCAGCGTCATCACAACAGTATCAGTACCCAATTCGAGAACATGACCACCAGCTTTAAAATCATCGGTTATGAAATGCAGATGATAACCTGGTACATTGACCCCGCTGACATATTGAGGGCACCTGAACCCTACGACGGTGCCTTCAACATTATTAAATTCAAATATAGATTGGTTTTTGGTTACCTCAGTTAATACGGGGTAAGGTTTCTTCTGCCTAGGAACGCTTCGTGTTTTCATATAGCTAAATTTGCCCTTGATCTTAATAGCGCAGAAAATGTTGGGAGAAGGCATGACTTTATCGATAGCCTGCTGTAGGCTTGTAAGGTTAATCCTCGAAGTAATTTTCTCCTCATGGTCATTATCCAAGAAGGTGACTGCTGCGAACGGAAGCTTCAGGGAATCATCTACAGCGTAAGCTACACCATCAACCTTTATCTGGTAGATCTTCCCATCTAACTCCACCATTTCGCCATCCAGACCTTCAAAAGTACCGACACCAAAATCGCCGTAACCCTTTAGTTGTCCAACAGTAATGACTCCATCGTAGACTCCGGCCATGAGAGCATTGATCGTCGATATCTGGGTCAAAGTCTCTCTACCAGATACGGGATTATCGGCATACTTTAACGAAACAGCAGCAGAAGAACAACCTGTGAATAAGATGAAAACCCAAAATAAGATAAATACAATTGATATTAAATTAATCCTATTACATCTAAGCACGTTATTCCCTCCCAATATGTCGTGACTATAACATAATAGTATTATCACCATTCCGACTGCAAAAACTTGACCATTTCTGTACAATCAATATTCCTATGAAAGCCGCTGGTTGTTCCATTTGCACATCAAAGCAACTCAGCAACGAAGAATTTAAGCCACCGAAACGTACGCATGAAAGGGCAAACATCCACATGTTCGTTAAATGGTAGTTACATTACTATTCTGGTCGTGAATGTCCACATTTGTTCTTACCTCTAGCAGGGTGATGAAAAGGGGGGTGGTGACTGTTTAGGGTTTACGGTTGATACAGCTGGCATGACACATTAGGTCAAGAATCCATTAACATTATCCCCATCATTCAGGAAAAGGACAGGAAAGTATCCACATTCTCCTGTGTAATCACATCAATACCTGTATCTATCCTGTGAGGAATCTGAACGCCTAGAGAAGACTGCCACAATATTAAAATTGACATGGAGCCTTGCATTCTTGGAATAGTTGAAACTGATAGTTCTATCACGCCCTCCTTAATTGCTTCTAGTATAGGTTTAATCCCATCCATTCCGACAACTTTAACCTTACCTGTCTTATCCGCTTCCTTTATTGCTGCCGCTATGCCTATAGGCCCAGAAGCATCACAACACAAGTAACCGCTGAGGTCAGGATTCGAATTAAGAACAATAGTTGCTTGCTGCTTAGCTATAGCAATATCATCATTGTCAATCCCTCCATTAACAATATTTATACCCGAATGCTTTTTCAAGGCCGCTACTTGTGCCTCATAACGCTCCTTGTGATTCGGGGCACTTGGAAAACCTTGCATAACAGCTACTTTTCCTCTTCCTCCAATCAACTTAATTAGACGCTCAGCAGCAACTATTCCCTGCTGTGTAAAATCGTTTCCAACACTTGAAATACTAGCCTTTGGTGATGGAGAGTCAAAAACAATTATGGGAATACCCTTATTTTTAATTTCTGTAATAGCCTTCATTTCAAATAGGTTAGCAAGAGGGTCAATCGCAATACCATCGCAATTGGTGGTTGCAACTTTTTCAAGAATAGAATTCTGATCATTTATATTTGCTGTTTTAGGTGCAAGATACTCAATCGTTATCTTTATACCCAGTTGTTTTTCCAGTAATTCAGCTTGAGCTAGGGCACCCTTGTTGACTTCATCAAACCACAGGTGAGTAACCTTTGGGATAATTGCAAAACGAAGATTTCTTTTTACTGCATTACCTCTCATTTCATTTCCCTCCCAGTATATAAAATATGGGCCTAGCTCTGGGTAACTACCTCGTACATCTCTATCTTTGGTGGTTTGCTAGTGGTAGCAAGTCAGGCAGCCTTAGACCGAAACGGGGTTAGCCCGCACAAATTGTTATTTACTTATTTTACCACAACGTTAAACGTGGGTAGAGGGTTGGGTGGTTTCTTACAACCATGTGTCCATCCCAATGATTGCTCAACAGTAGGCTGGAAGATTACAAGTCAATCTTCGTATATAGTCTCAAACTCTCCTCAAACTTGACACTCCGCGTATACCGCACCACCATGTCCACGCTCTCCTAACCACCTATCCACCCAACTAGCTGGATGATATTCCACACATAGACATTTTGGCTTCTCGTGCAATCACAACGTTTTGACAAGTTCCCCAAAAGGTCTATAATAAAGCTCCAACATATTACTGATATCCTAGAAACTGAATAGCTCTTGGGTGGGTTAGGGGAAAGCAGCGGGGTAAATCAAGGGCACTAGAACCGCTAAATTCGTTGCGGTGGCTTGTGCCCTTCTTTTTTGTCCCAGGATTTGGGAGTCTTTAAAAGGAGGTGGTTCAGCAATGGCGGTAAGGGCTTATGAGTTAATCGAGACATATGTAGGAAAGACAAGAGAGGTTGTCGAGGCTATTCGTGGCCTAGAAGGAGTGGAGTCGGTTGATGCCGTAACTGGACCCTACGATGTCATTGCCACAGTAAAAGGAGTAGATTTGAGCGCAATTGGAGACCTAGTTACGGCCAAGTTTCATCTCATTGGGGGTATTTCGAGAACTGTAACGTGCCTTACAGTAAGTAGTTCCTGATATTGCGGTTATTGATTTGCACACCCCAACTAAAGACTCAGCACCACCTCCTTCTCAATTGTCGTAACTACATTCCGCACGACCACGGGTTCATCTCTCATTTTCGGCCATGGGAAAAAGGAAAGTATATATGCTGCCTCGAACTCTTATTGGTAGTGGGCAGTTGCATTCGAAGGGACGAGGAGCAGCCCTTTTCCCAAACTCAATACTAAGCCTATTTCTTTTTCTCTTAAGCTCATCATTATGTTGATTCCATCCTAGCCTCATATTGCTTACATTAGCCTTTGCCGATATAATCGGTAAAAGATCGATATCTAATATTACGGAGAGCAGTCAGTATGTCCGAAGATTTAAGATCACGGTCTATCATCGGGCCTTTGAATTTCCGCAGCTTCCTTGCTCTCGCTGGTATGGTTGGGCCTCTTGTATTAGTTATTGCCGATCTTATCGCAGCTATTTCTCAACCAGGTTACAGCCCAATACGTGATTCAATAAGCAGCCTAGCGTGGAGTCCTATGGGCTGGCTTCAGACAATCGGTTTTCTGACTGCTGGTCTGCTAGTGGAGGTCTTTGTATGGGGGCTACTTTTCAGTATTCGAGGAGAGCGTGGCTTCGGTTTTGGTATCAGCCTTCTAGTCTGCTTCGGCTTTGGCCTTCTGCTCATTGGTGCCTTTCAAACAGACCCAATAGGCGGGCCACGTACCATAGAAGGCACAATCCACGGGATTACGTCTAAGGCCGTGTTTTTAATCTTCCCAATCGCCAGTTTATTAATATCACTCAGTCTAAGAAAAGACCTGCGTTGGAGAGGGCTTTTCATTCACACAATTGCCATGAGCGGTCTAGCTTTAGTTCTCTTCATAGTATGGCTATGGCTATCAGATAGAATGAGCTGGTTTGGTCTGTATGAGCGTATTCTTGTAGCGAACACAATAATCTGGATAGAGATAATGGCGATCCGGCTTCTACGTTTGTCGCTTGGGACAGGTGAAAAACTAAATAAGCTAACAATATTTTAAGGCTAAGCAATGAATAAGCACGAATGGAATGACAGGCTACTATCCTTAGTCTGTTTCTTAGTTAACTGGCATCAGGGGTTGGATGCGAAGAGGACGGAGGACGGGAGGTTGACAGGGTATCGGCCTAGGGATAGACTTTAGCTACAAAGACAAAAGAGGCTCCGCTAGATGATAAGTGGTTGACGTCGCCCTCTATATTTGAAATCTTAGGGAGATGCGAAATGGAAGAGGCCGAGTATAAAGATGATGAAAAAGTGTTATTAAAGGCAAAGGTAAAGCTGAGTATTCCGCACCAAAAGCCTGAAGAAGCTAATTGCTTGCTGACTGAGGGCCATTTGATATTTGACGCAAAAGAAATAATAAAAATTCCCTTGTACCGTATTTTGAATTATGATGAGTCCCTTGGAAGCATTCCTTACGGAATTGGTACCTCTTATGGCTCGTCTAGTGCTGAGAAGCGTTTCTCTATAACAGTAAGATTAACCTACTTTGATGACCTATATAAAAAGCAGAGTTTATCTTTTGAAGCAGACAACAGAGACTTCTTTAACTTTAAGATCACAATAGACGAACAGATAAAAGCCGAAAAGACCAAGAGATTGGCAAGTGAAGATATTATAGTAGTCTTATCGAGTGCGAAAAAGGCGCTTTGTTTCACATCTAACTGGGTAATCATTACAAACGTTGTTGGGTTCGGAGGTGTGGGATATGCTCTTGGAGGACTGGCGGGCGGTATTGCGGAGGCAGTTGTAAGAGGCAAGGAAGTAAAAGGTCTTAGCAAGCGCTCGCCTGAGAACATCTTGTTTTCTGACAAGGAGAACTTTGCAATACCATATACAGTAATTAGTAGAGTAGAGCTCTTCAAGAGGATGTTGGGTTTAAAGATCAGAATTACTACTGCCGCTACCAAATATGAGTTCGGACTAGACAAGCTGAAAGACTCCGAAAAAACTGTCAGTAACCTCCGTGGCCTGTTGAGGGACAAGTTAGACTTGCGGTAGAAATCTAGTAACGAACAAGATACTGACCAATCGGTAGAATTGGTAAGCCCTAAAGCAAGCTAAAGAACCACTTGGATCAATATCGGCCAGCCCACACACCAAGAGAAGCTGATTGATATTATGTCGCAATCTAAGTTACAAGATAGGGCAGTTAAGGCTGGATTTAGCTGGTTGTTCTTATATGGACAGAAGACTAAAGGTTAAGAAAAGGTACAGTCCTTCAAGTCTGCACCTCTTAATCTCTAGGTAGCGGGGGTTGGATTCGAACCAACGACCTTCGGGTTATGAATCTGACAGACTCACTCTTTAAAAACCTCATTTGACAAACAGAGCTATATGTTCATTCTGTCATCACAAAGATGATCTGACACCTGCACTGAGACAACCACATCACTAACCTCTTACCTAGACTGCTGCAACTTCTGCAACACTTCGAATCCAGCGCTGCATTCTGCACTATTCTTGTATTCCCGAAGCCCAACTTTTACACTTATTCGAATGCGCAGTACCGGGGGCGGCCCAGCATAAGCCGCTGTGCGCTTGCAGCACGAATGCAGAAGCGCAGAAAACCAGTTATCAGGTTATCAAACATATGGCTCGATTTCTTCGAACCATACTCCGGCAAAAACTCCCCAACCTTCGACAAAATTGAACTGCTTGTTGTACTCGACAAATATTTCAAGGTCTCTATTGTCTAGCATTCCTACGAACCCGTTTGCCTTGAACATGTCAACTGTAGGTCTAACGCCTGATTTCCAGCAGTTCCTGAGAAAATCTATGAATGGGGTTGGATATATTTCATCTACTCTTCGCTTGATTATATCCTTCATGATCTTTTCTATGCCATAGGTCCTTATGAGCTTTTCTGTAGTGTCGCTATAGGAACCCTTGAACCTTTGAGATTGATCCAAAAATTTATGAGTATCTAGCCATTCATATGTAGTTTTTTGATTCTTAGGGCCAAGCCCCCAGATGAAGCGATTGGCATTTTGAAGATATCTTTCAAGTTTCTCACACTGCTTTGTCTCCATGGCAGCCTCCTAATCATATAAGTATAATATATTATGAAATATTATAATACTATATTATATGATTTGTCAATACCTGGAAATGGCACTAGTCCAAATACCCCATCATAGCTCTTTGATCCGCCTGCAGACTCTTCAAACGATTATTCTCATACTTAAGGTCTCTATCTATCTCAGCTAACTCAGCCTCGGTGCAGCCACTAGCCTTGAGGTCAGTTCTTCTCTTTTTCAATTTCTCAATCCTAGTCTCTGTCTCGGCGATCTTATCATCAATCTGAGAAACAGCTATCCAGTCAACGTGTTCTGCCAGCTCATCGTTCCTGTTGCCATCCATGCTGTAATCATCTATCATTGGAATTCTCCTTGCTGAGAAGCGTTCTAAGTTCGTTCTCCAAGTGGCTAAGCGAATCGTCGAAGTCGTCAATAAATGAGCCCAACAGCATCAGCGTGATTCTAAACACAGAGGTGCGAAGAAGCGCGCCGGGAAGAGCGAAGGGGTTTTGCTCGACCACTTCCAACAGGTGTTGATTGATTATTTCTTCTATTTGCTTGTTCACTTCAGCCTCCTAAGATTAAGTTTTAGGGGTAAAAGGGTTAAACCGGCTTAACAACGTGTTTGTGTGTAGTGTGTATAGTAGTTCTTATATCATAGGTAGACAAACAATACAGCATGCACACATAAACTATTTAGCAAACCTTTTTACCCCCTTTAACCCTAAGTTTCTAAATCCCATGCCGAGCTAGCCTCTTCATCAACACCTGCATCTGGTTGTGAGTATTCGCCGAGATCCAGGATTGCCCGCCACTGGTCCATTAGGTCGTCCTTCACTCCATTATCATCGCAAGCCTTTATGAGCTGTGGAATCGTAAGGTATACTCTCTGTCTGCCGTGTGAAGACTTGATTTCAAAGCCGAGGTCTTCTCTTACGATTCTATTTCGCTGGTTAGGGCTTAGGCTGATAACAGAGCAGAGGGCTCCAAATTCGGCTTTTAGGGCATGTATTATCCTGCTGTTTTCGATGTTCACCCTACTAAGATTGGGTTTGTCTTTAACTTTGTCGGAAACCAGAGTGATTATCGCTCTTAACAGCATCTGTGGCTCTAGGTAAGTCTCTTCTTCACGGAGGCGGGAAGAAGCATCACCCATTTCTCTGGCCAGGCTGTCTGTGAATTCTGTATCTCCAATAAACGCTGCAATAGCCAAAAGCGGCTTGTAGCAGTCGAATACAGCAGGTTCAACATCCCATCTATTGGTAACTGGTGGTAGCTTTGGACGCCAAGCCAACTGTTGACGGTAGACTTGAAACATGCTGGCATGGCTCTCTTTGTCAACCTGTGCGTATTCTCCTTTTTTGCGTTTCGCTTTGACAGTTATCACCCGTCTCAGCATGGCAGGGTCCCGAAACAAGTTGCGCCGGTGTACGACAGTGGCTCCGAAAGTAGCGAACTCCGCCAGGTGCCAGTCCTCCCCTTCTCGCACCATCTTCTTCAGGTCAGCTGAGGCTTTCGTATATCGAGTGATCAGCGTAGTTTCAAGCTCTCGGCCAGTAACGCTATCCGCCTCTTCGATAATCAGAGTGCCATGGTCTGCCTCTTTCATGGTGGCTTTCAATGCTGCGTCAGAGATGGTCTCTCCGGTGATAGGCACCACCTTGTAACATGTAGCCTTAAGGATGTTGAGCGTCATCGTTTTTCCGCTTGCCGGAGGGCCGTAGATAGCAAGCCCGGGAAATGGATCGAACTCCTTCATGAAGTGTGTAGCCACAGCGTAATAAGCTATCTTCCGGCGCTGGTACTCGTCATGGCCTGTAGAAATCTGAAGAGCATAGTCGACCGTAGTTAGTGCCTTCTGTATGCGGGGTATACATTGCTCGTTAAACTCATTGTTAGGTTCCATGGCAGCCTCCCGTACAATCAATTGTATGAGCCTGCCGATGGCTGAAAAAAGTTCGCGTAAAGGATTTACGCTTACTGAAAAACGCGCTATAGTAAGCATAAGAAGCTAAGTAGCTGCTCAGCCCTCGGCTTCTTGGATTTGGCGTCCTATCGGCAGGTAGGGCGCCTGGTTCATTTGTGGTCATCGTCATTGTTCTTTACTCCTTTCTTCATAATATGAAGGTTCATAGTCTCTGCAGTCCTCACGGCTGCTATGGCACTTAATGCCAGCTCTGTGTCCTTTGGCACATACCGGCCTACCATGCCAGCTATAATATCGGCACATCTCAATCGTGTTGGTCGACATGTTCGCCCTCCATCGTCCGCATCAGTTTTTCGGCTTGAACCTCGAATCCCTTTGGAACCAGAATCAATAGCTGATCACCGACAATGGTCAATGTTACAATCCTGTCGCGGTAGTAGTTGCACCAGCCTTGAGGCAAGGTGACCGCTGTCGATGATCCGATGTGGAACGGCTTCCTGATAACTTTGAAGGCCATCGTTTTTACCCTCCCGTATTAATATTTGTACTTAATACTATTTTAAATTGCGTAAACATAAACGCTAAATGCCACTCACTGCACACCTGGTAAACTTTTTTCACAATTAAACTCACCTTTTCTCAGTTAATCAGTTTATGGCTAAGAGGGGCAGGTGGTGCCCGCCCCTCTTAGCCACTCCGTTCTACTGTTGGCTTTCTTTCTTGATTTCTCGCTCAAGCCATGGGTATAAGGTGTAAATATCTCTTTTGGCAAACTTAATGTCGTGGTCATCGACGTATTTTGAAGTGTCTTCGATGACCTGAGCTGGGGTCTTCCCAGCTCTGATCTGGTTTGCCATGAAGTGAAGTACTCTACACCAATCAGACCGCTCTGGGTGCTCCCAAGGCTTGTCGATTTTGGTATCAGTCATTTCTCCCTCCTTTCTTATTTAGTTTATAGTTGGTCACCGACCTGACCCCGAAGATATGTATCTATTTAGCGCATTCACATCATCCCCCCTTGAAATTCTTCTAAATTAAGACTAGCATTTAGCTAGACATAAACTAGGATATATATGAGTGTAAACATGATGGACAAAGAAAAATCCAATAAGAAATCTGGGAAAAGAGCGGAACCCACTTCTGAGGAACTGGAATTTATCTATGAACGCTTTGCGAATAAGGACTCGGATAATCAGGTATTAGAAGCGCTCATAGACGAGGGATTTCCTCTCTTGCGCAGCATAGGCTTCATCAAAAAGCGAAGAAGAGAATTCAATACAGCTAAGAAAGTGATTGCCAAGCAAGCTGAAGGAGCATATGATACCGATAGCATGGAACGCCAAAAAAGGCATTGGGCTCGGCTTGCTGAAAGAGCACAAGAGTTGCTGGACTATCTAAAAACCTACTTTCCCTACACTAATGATTACCTTATCGTGGAAATACAGATATCTAATGATGATTTTGAAGGCATCAATTTGGTGGATGATTTTCGCACGCAGTGTCTTCTCTCACATATGAAGGCTGAGCTTCCTGAAATAGAGAACTTGAAATCCTGGCCAGAGTTGAGAATAAGTGATATTAGTGATAGTCTGCTCAAAGCTTTGGGGCTTCGGGCTGAGAAACAGCAATTTGAGGGCAAGTGTGAAGTATGTAAGGATTGGGCATAACTACACAAACATTTTTTCTAACCCTATTAACCGAACCAACCCAGAGCAGAAGATATAGTCAGGTAGGAACAAAAAGTGAATTATGAAGACTTTGGAACTGAAGTCCTACGAATAGCTAGAAGTAAAAAAGGGATTATTTTCTATCAAGATTTCTATCACCTGAATCCTAACCCGAAAGGCTACCATTGGCTTTTTCAAGTAAAGAAGATACTTATAGACAATGGATACGTATGCCATGAAAGAGGTTACAGAGCCCATTGGAGCTGTGGTTGCCAGAGCAACTATACTCACTTCCATGTGTGATAGATTCACATAAACATTCTTGCTAACCTTATTAACCGGCCTAACCCCAAATAAAGGTTAAAAGGGTTAGCGTAGTTAATAAAAATATGTGTATATTACATGCATAATTCTTTAGGAGTTCAAACCATTAGTGTTATTTTTCAAAGAGATATAATATAGAAGCAATAGGGTAATTTTGATGATTCGTGATCCATTCTATCAAGATATTATTCACGGCCTAGAAGGTAGGCTCGACCCGGAGCTTTTTGAGCAATGTGTATCTGACCTCTTGCGAAATATATACCCTGGATTAGTGCCAATTCGCGGGGGCGGTGATACTGGTATGGATGGAGCCATCAGTGACACAGAGGGTGTTGCATTCCCCTTGGTAACGACCACTCAGAAGGATGTGATTGGTAATCTAACTAAGAACTTGAATTCTTATCTTCAAGGCGGCGGAACCAGAAGGAGAATTGTTCTAGCAACCTCTCAAGCATTGACTCCTCAGAGAAGATGGAATCTCGAAGAACGGGCAAGTGCACTGAGCTTCACGTTAATTCAGATACATCCACAGGCAGCTTTGGCTGACTTGTTGTATAGGAGCCCTGAATGGTGCCGCGAGTTGCTCGGACTAACTGGTCAACCTCCTGCTCTATCAGTAGTTCCTTTTTCCTCACGTCCACAGATCGTCGAATCCTTAGTTGGCAGAGAAGATGATCTTGACTGGCTTAGAAGCACAGATGGTGACTTGCTTTTAGTGGGGCAACCGGGGTCTGGAAAGACGTTTCTCATGTATATTTTTGCTAAACAAAATGAAGGGTTGTTTCTTATCGATAATGACCCAACACATATCGCTCAGTCTATAAGAGCACAGAGTCCAATCACTGTTATTGTGGACGATGCACATATAGATATCAGTAGAATAAATATATTGAAGCAATTAAGAATCCAAATTGAGGCTGAATTCCGAATAATAGCTACTTGCTGGCCTGGCCATAAAGATAATGTTCTTGATAATATGCAAATCCCGACTACCTCTACACATGAGCTTGAACCACTCACCAGAGACCAGATCGTAGAACTTATCAAATCAACAGGAATTGCAGGGCCAGTAGAGCTTGTAAGAGAATTGGTCAACCAAGCGGAAGGAAGACCTGGGTTAGCTGCAACTCTTTGTCATCTTTGTCTACAAGGAGATATCCGTCAAATTGCCCTTGGCGAAGCTTTGTCCAGAGATATTAAAACAACTTTTGAGCCGCTTCTCGGCAAAGAAGCAACCGCAATCGTTGCCGCCTTTTCTCTTGGTGGGGATAGGGGTATGTCAATGGAGACGGTAGCAACCCAATATAAACTAAGCATAGTAACTGTTCAACAAATAGCCACAGGGCTCGCTGCTGGAGGTGTGCTTACTGATATTGGACAAGACAGATTAGCTGTGCGTCCTCCTTCCCTTCGTTTTGCACTTATCCGAGACGTTTTCTTCTGCGGGGCAATGAGTATTCCCCACAATGAGTTAATTAATCAATCACCAGATATTGCTGAAACTGCATTGACCTTGATAGGTGCTCGTACACGGGGTGCGGGAATCCCCGATAATATACTAATCGAATTGGTAATTCGAGCAGACTCTGATAAAGTGTGGGAGGACTACTCGTATCTCGGCCCAAATGAATGCAAGCGGTTATTAGAAAATCGTCCGGATAAACTCATATTGGTAGCAGATGCTGCATTGAATTTCATGACACAACAGACCATACCCTTACTACTCAGTCATGCAATTGAAGATAATCGTCCGCTCCACTCACATCCTGACCATCCAATTAGGAAGATTGAGGATTGGGTAAAATCAGCTAAACCGGGGACTAATCAGGCTACTACACGCCGCGAAATCTTACTTGATTCGGCATTATCATGGTTTGCTGAAACAAACAACGCAAATATAGCTCTGAAGGTAATAAGATTCGTTCTTTCACCATCATTTGCGGATACCGAAGCGAATCCTGGTAGTCAATTAACAGTTACATTCCGCACTGGGTTGATTACCCAATCTGATATGTTGACTATCCGTGGATTCTGGCCGCGCATTAAAGAATTCTTGCAGGTAGTGTCCATCCAAGATTGGAGGCCAATGTTTGATCTCATACATGAATGGCTCTATCCTGGTCGTGTAGCTCAGAATGTATCCAGAGAAATTCGGGACTCAATGCAAGATTTCGCAGGTGAAATAGCCAAGGATATTGCAGCTATGAATGTTGACCATCCAGGTGTACTATCACATATATCTCGAATTTTCAAACAGTTTGAATTGCCGTTAATCATCAATCTTGAACCAGAATTCACTATTCTGTTTCCTGAAGAATGGGGAACAGATTATAAGAAAATGCAAGCAAAACAAGCAAGTGCGGCTAAGAAATTGGCCATGAATTGGTCATCTCAGGATGCGAAAGATGTTGCAGAGCGTATTACACGGTATGAACTGGAGGCTAGCGCTGCAGGTCTCACTTGGCCACGCTGGAGCTCCTTTGTTGCTGAGACAATTGCTTCCAAGGTCCAAAATCCATCGATATGGGCTATTGCGCTCATAAACGCTGGGGCAGGTAGTGATTTAGTAATACCCTTCCTTCAAGTTGCTGCTTCTAATGCAGACCCCGAGTATCCCGAATTGTTAAAAGTATGTTTGAGTGAACCGAGATTACAATTCGCTGGAATTTCTGTTGGCCTTACCGCACCAATGGTTCCACGGAGACTTCTACCGATAGTAATGTCAGCCTTGGACAATAGGTTCAATAATTGGATTGAAGTAGAATGTATGCGGTCGCATATTCCTGATGATCGTTTGTCAATGTTACTTGCCCATACTGACCATTCATTAGCTGCTGCCGCCGCTATTGGCGAATGGGAAGCAACTCCGAAAGGCACAGTCCGAGAATCCTTCAAAGCTCTTTGGAGAACAGCAATTATCAAGGGATTAGAACATCAATATGAGAGTGAGGAGATATTTCGTAAAGACCCTTCTATAGCTTTTGAGTGGCTACAGTTACAAATACAGAGCAATCGTGATCTCCTATTTTCTAGTGATAATTTGCGTAACATTGCGTTAAAAGTCATTGATTTAGAGCAGCGTAAGAGTCTATTAGAACAAATTGGTGATAGTTATTGGGATAGTGAAGTAATACATGGCATCGTGGATGATGATCTGGAAGTTTACCGGAGCCTACTCGAAAACCAGCGATTGAAACGATTTCATCTATCACCGCTTATGGGAAACCCTGCTGATGTATGGATTGCTAAAGCTTTAATGGCTCTTGAGGCCGGCTATTCTCCTTTAAAAGTATCCCAAGCTGTATATGGGAGTTTCCGGTTTTGGAGTGGTAGTGAATCTAACTACTGGGCTCAGTGGGTAGAATCTTTTGAACCGCTACTTGCACATGAAGATCTTCGTATTAGAACCGTTGGTCAGATTGGAAAGGATTATGCATTGGCACAGAAGGAAAGAGCTTTTACTAAAGAACGACTTGAAGATATCTATGGGCGGTGATAACTAGCGTAATTTTGAAAGTTACTGTTGATTACATCAAATAAGCTTTATTACTCATTGTGACCAGAAGCACAAGATCAATCTTCTAATCTATGATATAGTTTCAAACTCTCCTCAAACTTCACGCTCCTCGTATACCGCACCACCATGTCCAACGACTCCCATCCCCCAAACCTCATAAATTCCCAAGCGTATTCCTGCCATACCTTGTTTGTGATATCCTTAAATGAGGTGCTACAGTATTGTTAAGAAGGAGAGCAGCCATGAAAACTGATACATATCAATTCAAGTTAGGTGATTTTCAGTGCCTTGCTGTCAGCGACGGCACCATGACATATGCACCTCCTATGTTCCCTCCCCCTGCCATCTTTCTTTTTGCCAATGCACCAAGAGAGCAACTCGATCAAGCTCTTCGCGAACACGGCTTGCAGCAAGAACAGTGGTCAGAGTGGATAAGTCCTTACATTTGTTTGGTGATCAACACAGGTGATCATAAGGTATTGGTGGATACAGGCGCCAATGGACTCACGCCAAATACAGGGAACCTCCTCTATAACTTGAAAGCTGAGGGAGTTCCGCCTGAAGATATTGACACGGTTATTCTCACGCATGGTCATCCTGATCATATCGGCGGAAATACCGATAGCGAGGGGAAGCCAGCTTTTTGCACCGCACGCTATGTTATGTGGCGGGACGAGTGGGATTTTTGGATGTCAGAGCAGGCAGAAATTAAGCTTGACGAACACAGCCGGGAAATCCTTATGAAATACGCACGGAGGAATCTTCCACCCATTCAAGGACAGCTTGACCTCGTTGACCAAGAGGCAGAAATTATTCCTGGTATTCGAGCTATCGCGGCACCAGGACATACACCGGGGCACATGGCCCTAGCTGTTTCATCGGGAGATAAACAATTACTGTGCATCTCAGATGCAGTACTCCATCCCATACATCTGGAACAGCCAGAATGGCATGCTACAGTTGACCTTATTCCGGAGCAAGTCGTAGCTACTAGACGTCGGCTTCTAAGTAGAGCTGCAGTTGACAAGGACCTAGTGCTAGCCTTTCACTTTCCGTTCCCGGGTCTCGGTCATGTAGGTCGAAAGAAGAACACATGGCAGTGGCAACCTATTAGCACACCTGACTAGAATGTCAACGAGGAGGTTTTCCTTAGATGCCTTAGTTTCAATCGCGCTCTCAGGATTTTACTTTCTTATCAATGGTTCAATGTTCGATTTTCTTATATAGCTTCAAACTCTCCTCAAACTTGACACTCCGCGTATACCGCACCACCATGTCCAAACTCTCCCACCCGCCTAATCTCATGATATGCTCAATATCCAACCCAGCCCGATGCAAATTAGACGCAAACGTCCTCCTGAACGTGTGCGGGTTGCACGGTAGCCCGGTCTTCTTCTCCAACCTCCTCAATACAGATATTATCCCCCAAGTGTTCAAGCTCCATATATTTTCACCCGTATGATTATTAGTCACATGCTCTTTTAGGAGCTTGGATGTCCTCTCTGTGAACGGCGCTTTCCGCTGCTTGCCGCCCTTCCCCCAGATAGTAATAAGCCGGTCATCCCAATCAATCTGAGATGCCTTCACACTCGCCAGCTCACTCAGCCTCATCCCGCTATCGGCAAACAACGAAACCATAGCCTTGTCACGCAATGTCTCAGCCTGCTCGACAACGTATTCCACCTGCTCACTCGTCAGGCTGGGCAATATCCGCTTGGTGACCTTGGGGACGTCCACCTTAGCCAACGGATTTTGAGTCATATGGCCTTCCTTGACCGCCCAGTTGCACAATGCTCTGATAGCCCGATAGTAGGCGTGCCTGCCGTTGCCGCATCTCCGAGTTGCCAGGAAGTCACGAATGCCCTGTGACGTGAGTGGATACTTGTCCAGGAACTGCTTCAGGCATATGCGATAGAAGCGTATCGACTGAGAGGAAATCCCTTGCCTGCGGGACCTGACAAACTCCTCAAACAAAAAGTTGACGCCGGTTGACGCCAACTTGTCTGTCCGTTCATTGGTGAGCCGCGGAGGACTCGAACCTCCAACCGGCTGATTAAGAGTCAGCTGCTCTGCCAGTTGAGCTAGCGGCCCATGGGGCAACTATGCATTGCCTAATTTTAGCACCTCCCCTCGGCAGTGGCAAGTGAAGCCTGCCAACTCATCACCCTTAACTGTGTCTCTTCCATCCCGGACGACTCTTATCGCCCTGTCAATACTTACAAGCCTTCGTTACCTGCCGTCTGTACTTGATTGAGATTGCTTTCCAACCCCTTAGGAAAGCTTACGGGGTCTCCCTAATCCTCTTTACTCCCTCCCCCTCGCCTCTATTTCAAGAGGGGCTTCGCCCACCAGACCTCTCCTTAATAAACGATGCCTTGATTCATAGATTGGGATAACTATTGACCACGGGCATACTTTCAACCTAAAATGAGCTATGCTACAGCAAAGAAGGGTTGTCACCTGCTTCCTTGAGTCTGATGGTGAGATACTGATTTTGCGACGCAGTGACCAGGTCGGCAGCTACCAGGGGAGATGGGCAGGGGTTAGTGGCTATATCGAGACAACCGCCGATGAACAGGCACTGATCGAGATAACCGAGGAAACCAGCCTATCTCGGGAAGACTTTGAGCTAACCAAAAGGGGTGAGCCATTAGTAATTGAAGATGAGAGGCTTGGTGTTGAGTGGGTGGTTCATCCGTATCTATTCCATATAGAAGACAGGGATAAGATCAGAATTGACTGGGAGCACAAAGAGATAAGGTGGATAAGACCCCAAGATACAGGCAACTATGAAACTGTGCCCAAGCTTAAGGAAGCACTAGCCCGAGTATATGACATCTAGCCATCTGCAACTGGCTGCTTTCGCATATAACTAATAACTTCCTCTGGCGTGAGCAAGCCATTTTCAGTTACCACCCCGGTAATCAGCTCCGGTGGGGTGATATCGAAGTAGGGGTTCTTAACACTGACCGACAATGGCAATCCCTCAAGTTCAACCACCTCAGACGGTTCCTTCTCCTCCAAATCAACCTCTCCTCCCCCCAGCCTGGGGTCAAACTTGAGCGTCTCACACAATACATAGACCGGAATGTTGGCCCTTTCCGCTGCCAGGGCCAGTTGATAAGTCCCTATCCCATTAACCACCTCACCATCGGCACACACCCTGTCGGCACCGACCATGACCTTGCTCGCCTTTGACATGTAAAGCCCCATAGCGACGTCATCAATAAAGGTAACCGGCACGCCGTAAAGCCCGAGCTGCGCCGCAGTTCTCTCACCGGTGCGACCCGGCCCCGACCGAGTTGTAATCACCCTGATGCCATGTCCAGCAAAAGCTTCCTTTAGCGCCGCCACTACCGTTGAGCTATAGCTATGGGTCATTATTACGTCGCCGGCAGCGATCAGCTCAAAGGCATACCCCGATATTTGATCTACCGCCTGTAACGAACCCTCAATCAACTCATCAGCCTTAGAAATGGCGAAGTGCCTGATTGAGACCAGCTCTTTCTCCGCAGCCTTCTCAGAGATAGCGCTAAGCCAATGATGGAGAGTGTTGAACACCGGTGCCATCGCCGGACGTGCTGCCATTAACTCCCGCCCCACCTGTTTCAGTTCCAGCAAAAACTGGTCAACAGTCTCCGCCCGACTAAGCTCAGCGGCATGTTTTAGCACACCCGCCGCCTGCCGTGCCAACTGGCTGGCGCCATGAATCCGGTCACCCCTGATTTCCTCTATCAGGCGGCCAATCTCAGGGCTAATATCCATCGCACCCATTGTACCAGCCCCATCACAGAGGGTCAAAGCTCACGACACAGAGACCGGCGGGCAACAAGGAAATAGTCACAACAAGCCAAATTCCACAAAAGCGCCCGAATATTGTATATTCTTAATCTGTAGCCAACATCCGACCGCGGTTCAAGGAGACTCTGGCTATGACAGACACACTGAAACGGGCGTTATTTCACATATGTTGCGGGTTGTCAATTCCGGTGGCTTCCCTGTTTCTGCCTGAAATAATCTTACTCGTGGCTCTCGGGGTGATCACTTCCATTTTCATTGCTTTTGACCTCACCAGGCTGAGGGTTCCAGCGATAAACAGATGGTTTCTCTGGTTTTTCAAGCCATTGACAAGGGAAAAAGAGGTAGCGCATCCGACCGGTTCCAGTTACATGCTCCTGGCAGCCCTGATAGCATTTCTGTCGTTCCCGGGAGATATTGCAGCGCTTGCACTTTCCTTCCTGGCTGTAGGCGACCCGGCGGCTACCATTGTCGGCAAGCGGATAGGCAGGAGGAAACTCTGGGGCAAGAGCCTGGAAGGCAGCGCGGCATGTTTAATCTCCTGCGTCGCGATAGGATTCGTCTTCCGCCACTTCGGTCTAAATATCACGCCACTGGCTATCCTGGTAGGCTCGGTGTGTGCCACTATTATGGAAGCTATACCACTGCCCATAAATGACAACCTGACCATGCCTCTGTTTGCGGGAGCCGTGATGACAATAATTTCAATCTAAAAACGAGCACTCCGGGCTAGCTTGGTGGTGAGCCACGCTCAGATTCAGAAAGGAACGATTGACTTTGCCGGAGCAAAAGCGCAAAATCAGGGAGGCAAATTAACAAGAACAGTCGGAGGCAGGTGATAGCCTTAAAAAGATAAGGGTCAAGCTGGCGGAGACGACCGAGGGTCGGTGATCGGCCTTCGGCAGGAAAATGGGGTTAGACACAGCGTGATAGGAGGATGAAAATATGGCGATATTGATTACCGGGACTGGACTGGTGGGTTGTCAAGCGGCGCAGATACTGGTTCAAAGGGGAGAAAGACCTGTATTGTTCGATTTAGCCCCCCAGATGGACAATATAAGCAGAATTGCCGATCTCAGCAAAATCACGATCGTCAGGGGGGATATCACAGAGCCACTAGAGTTAATAAACGTGATCAAGAAATACGAAGTGGACAGAGTAATCCATACGGCGGCGGTTATGCTAGCCGAGATCGCAGACAGACCAGCCAACGGGATTAAGGCCAATATTATGGGTACGGTAAATATCCTGGAGGCGGCCAGGGTAATGGGCTTGAAAAGGGTGGTATTCACCAGTTCAGGCGTAGTCTGTTTTGGCGCCGTGCCTTTTATGGAAGCAGAATCATTCAGCGAAGATTTCCCCACCAGGAGCTTGAGTGGAAGACCACAACAGATTTACTTTACCACCAAAATTGCCTGTGAGTACTTGGGGCTGAACTACGTGGACATCTACAAATTAGACCTTGTGGTGGTCCGGTTTGCGGGAGTCTTCGGCCCCTGGAAGACGAGGCTCCCCGGAGTGTACGGGAAGATGATGAGGGAAATTACTGAAAAGTTCGTAACACAAGAGAGAATAGTTCTGGACAAGAATCTAACATGGACGGGCGAGGGCGATTTCGTTTACTCGAAAGATGCCGCCTACTCCACTGTTTTGGCTTGCTTTGCGGAGAATCCCAGGAACAAGGTATATAATATTGGCATGGGACAAGGATACACCGATTCGGAAGTTTTTGAAATCCTGAAAAAGCTTAATCCGCAGGCAGCGCTACAAATAGAGAGGGGTGTTGAGGAACACTTCGGCACCTTGAACGGACCGCCTCTGCCACTTATGGACATTTCTAAGGCACGGGAGGAACTCGGATACGAACCTCGATACAAGATGGAAGCCGCCCTAAAAGACTATTCTGAATGGTTGAAAGCTAACCTAGCTTAGAGCTATGTCAGGCACCGATGGGGTTGCGAGTGGCCGGGCACAAAGAGTTATCAGCGTTCCCTTAAACAAAGGGAACGGGTAATGGGCAAGCCCAGCCGCTCAAAGCCTGGATTCAGGGGTTCTATTGTTATCAGTCTAAGCCTACTATAATTGTTTCCGGCACCCGATACTTCAAGTTTCTATGAGTTGGAGGGAGAGAAATGGCGGGCTACGCAGGCAAGTTCCTAAGGGTAAATCTTACAACCGGCGGGGTTACGGCAGAGCCTGTTCCTGAGCAAGTAAAGAAGGATTTTATAGGAGGACGAGGCTTTGGGGTCAGGTATCTCTATGATGAGGTTGCTCCTGGGGTTGACCCCCTGAGCCCGGAGAATAAGTTACTCCTTCTTGTTGGGCCGCTGGCGGGGACGACGGCTCAATTCTGCTCCCGGTGGGTGGCTGTTGCCAAGAGCCCTCTAACCGGCATCTTGGGGGCAGCCTCGGGTGGCGGTGACTTTGGGGCTTGGATGAAATTTGCCGGATTCGATTTCATTATTATCGAGGGGAAAGCCGCCAAGCCGGTATATCTCTACATCGAGAGGGACCACTGTGAGATCCGGGACGGCACTGAGCTATGGGGTATGACTACAGCGCAGACACAGGACAGGCTACGTGACGTCCACGGGAAACAGGTTCGAGCGGCGTGCATTGGTCCCGGCGGTGAGAAGCTGGTCCGCTATGCCGCTATCGTCAGCGGGCGGCGGACGGCCAGCCGCTGTGGCATGGGTACTGTAATGGGCGCGAAGAATCTCAAGGCAGTGGCCATCAATGCTTCAAGAAATATTGAGTTGCACAACCCGGGTGCTTTCAGGCAGCTGGTTAAGAAGCAAATCGATATCTGCAAGGCTGATACGTTGACCAATATGCACAGCCGATACGGGACTACCGGAGGAGTTGCCGACAGAAGCGCCACCGGCTCCCTACCGGTACGCAATTATCGAGCGGGGCAACTGGATGGTGCCGAAAAACTCTCACGGTTCGAGTATGAGAAGCTAAGGATAGGAGAGTTTGGTTGCTACAGTTGCCTGTGCAATTGTGGCAAGACCCACAAGGTCGTAGAAGGTCCCTATGCCGGGGCCTACAGCGAAGGCCCCGAATACGAGAGTGAGTGGGCATTTACCGGCCCGATAGATAGCGATGATATCGGAGTAACCATCGCTGCGGATAGCCTCTGCGACCAGCTCGGCATTGACACTCTCAGTGCCGGCGCCACTATAGGCTTTGCCTACGAGCTGTTTGGAAGAGGCATCATCACGGCTGAAGATACCGATGGCCTGGAACTGACCTACGGCAACCACGCGGCTATGATGGCCCTGATCGAGAAGATAGGTCGCCGGGAAGGCTTTGGAGACCTGCTGGCAGAAGGAGCTAAGCGAGTAGCCGAACACATCGGCCGGGGTTCTGAGGCATATGCCATGCAGGTAAAAGGGCTGGAGATCCCGGCCTACGAGCCACGCTCCCTCAAGCTCTATGGTCTCAATTTTGCGACGGCAAACATCGGAGGCAGCGTTACCTATGGCTCCGCAGCAATGCAGAATGTAAAGCCTATCCCGAGGCCTGTTGACCGGTTTGCCGATGAAGGTATAGGCGATATTTGCGCCTTCAACCAGAAGTTGCGGGCACTCGTTAACAGCGTTATCGTATGCCTTTTCGGGTCACTGTTTGAGTGGTATACCGCCGGGATGGAAAACCAGCCACTGGTTGCCTCTCCTTTGCTCGCGCAGCTTCTGGCCGCCGCCACGGGGATTGCCGAGTTTGAAAGTCCGGCTTACCTGGACAAGGCAGCGGAAAGGATTCTCAATCTCGACCGGGCTTTCAACGTGCGTGAGGGACTTGACCGCAAGGATGACACACTGCCCGAGAGATTTCTGACCGAACCTCTGCAAAAGGCGGGCCCAGCCGAGGGGCAACTAATAAGGAAACTGGATACATTGCTGGACGAATACTACGGATCGCTTAACTGGACCAAGCAGGGCATTCCCACGCCAGAGAAGCTTGAAGAACTGGGGCTTGGGGCGGTCATAGAACATATCGGTAGATTCATGAAGTGAGGCCGCCACCGACCTCTTGGCGGTCATAAACAGGGAGACTAAGTGAAGTCCCCTGTTTGAGCGCGGCTTCAGCTAACGCGGCGATTTGCCTAAACGCTTCGTTGGCGGCTATCTTCCTACATGATGTCAGACAAGGTTCCGTGCCACTTCTTCATGATCTTTGTCCGCAGTTCAGGACTCATCCTCGCTACAGGATACCAGTCCGCCTTCCACTCCAACGGCCGGCAGGCGTCAATAACAACCCTGGAAGAGTGGAGCGGTTTCGGGGGAACGGTATATTTCTTCTTTACCTCAAGCGGGATAGCCGGGTCAGAAGAATTACTGCGGCAGTGTTGAAGAATCTGGATAGCCTGGTCAGGCATGGCTCGAGTTGACACTGCCCAGATAACCTGCTCAAGATCAGAGGGGTCGATATCCTCATCAACTACTATGGTATATCTACCTACATGCGGATACTGAGACGCAACCAGCCCGACTTCGCGTGAATGACCTGGGTATAGCTGCTCAATAGAAACCACAATAAAAAGACCGTCGCCAGCAACTTCCGAATGACACCAAACACCCTTTATCCCCGGCACACTGGCCGTTTCCAATCGACTCCAAATCCCCTCCGAGTTGCCGATAGCACTTATCAGGGTGCTGCTATCCAGGTAGGGAATCGTTGCCTGTTGGTATGTGAGAACAGGCTCATTGCGGTGGTGGACAGCCTTCACCCTTATCACCGGGTCTCTCCCTGACGAGAGCCCCATATTGGCATAATACCCGTGCCACTCCGCAAAAGGGCCTTCGTCAGCCAGGTCCCCCGGCTGACACTCACCCTCAATCACTATTTCGGCACGGGCAGGTAAGGGCAGCCCGGTATAGGGGCCTTCTATGACCTCAAATGCCTCGCCTTTAATGCCTCCGGCATAATCGTATTCTGAGACGCCCCAAGGCACCGCCCGGTGGCAACAAGTAAACCACAGAGTGGGGTCTATACCTATGACAATCGCCACCGGCATTGTCTGCCCCCGGGCAAAGTACTTTTGGTTCATGATTATACTGCCGTGTTGTCCGGCCAGGATGTGGAGGGTAAGATGGTCACGGTCAACCAACATGATACGGTATGTCCCCAGATTCACCCAGCCTGTGTCGGGATCCCTTTGAATGACACCGTGGCATGTTCCAATGTAGCGGCCGCCATCCAGTTCGTGAAAGCGGGGCACCGGAAACTTGAAGAGGTCTATCTGGTCTCCTGTGTCCAGGGCTTCCTGTATGGGAGCCGAGGTCACATACCTGGGGGGAATTAATTTAAGGCCTTTTGCTTTCTTATGCCAGTTCTGAACCAGGCTCATGCGGCTGGTGTCGTCCACCGGCAAGCCCAGAGTTTTGGCCAGTCTCCATGTTGAGCCCAGCAGCCCTAATAAGGCCCGATAGCCCTTGGGATAGCCGGGGATATCGTCGAATAACAGCGCTGGCTTGGGCTCTCTGGCTTCGCCGTGAACAATTTCTGCCAGGCCACTCATCTCCAGGTCGCACTCTGCACCACTGAGGCGCAGCAGTTCTCCATGCTGTTCGACGTCCTCCAACCATTCCCGTAAGTCACTGTGTGGCATCGTTTTACTCCTTACATAGTTACTGCCTCTCTCTATCGGTGACTGCCATGATAGCCGACCAATATTTTTGAGAGGCGCTCAGTCCTTCGATTTCTCAATTCCAAGCTGGTCTAATAACGAATCGGGAGGAGTGCCAGTTGACAAGTCCCAA
>CAZNSC010000003.1:0-56818 GCA_964575695.1 uncultured Dehalococcoidales bacterium | reverse complement strand
TTTTGAAGGCCCTGCCATCAGCCGTGCGGTCTATCATAAAATCATAGCTCCAGACGTGGTCCTTATACTCCGGCCTGAGCCGGATACAGGAGCCATCATTAAGCCATAATCTACCTCGTTTGGGTTGCTTCTTGGGCACCTTGAGCCCTTCCTTTCTCCAGATCCTTTCTACCCTTTTGTGGTTCACCCTCCACCCGTGCTCATTATTATTCAATAAGGCCGTGATCCTGCGGTAGCCATACCCTCCATACCTGGTCGCCAGGGCCACAATGTCCTCAGTAAGCCTTTTCTCATCCAATGGTGGCGATAGATTGCGTCGCTGAGTAGGCCCTGGCTTGCTCTAGTACCTTACATGCCCGCCTTTCCGAGACACCTAACTTCTGAGATACCTGCATCACTATCTTACGTCTACGAGACGGGCTTAAAAGTTTCCCCGTGAGGCTTCTTTGAGAATGGCATTGTCCAGGGACAGATCGGCTACCAGCTTCTTCAAGCGGGAGTTTTCTTGCTCTAACTCTTTGAGCCGGCGAGCCTGGTCCACTCTCATACCGCCGTATTCTTTCCGCCAGCGATAGTAGGTATAATCACTGATCCCGATCTTCTTGGTGCAACGGCGATGGTTGCGCCCTGGTTGAGTAGTATTTCCGCTTCACGAAGCTTGTTGATGATCTGTTCCGGTGTAAAACCTTTCTTGGCCATTTCTACCCCCTTTTACGAGATTATAACTGGTATCGTTTTCGGGGGGCAGGTCAACACACCTATGTAATCGTAATCCAAGTGTATCAGATAAACACCTCGTTCTCAATAATACGTTGTCAACCGTAATGAATCTCCTACATTTATTCTACAAGCAAATAAACATGGTATAATGCTTAAGGAACTTGATATGTATTATTGAATTCTTCCGTTACGATTATATAGGAGGTATGGCACAATGTCGGAAGATTTGTGTCCAATTTGTTCCAGTACCTTAAAAGAGCAACGATATCCTTCGCAGAAAGATGATCCTTTTCTATATAAATGCCCCAACTGCGGCGAATTTTGGTTAAGAACTTTAACTATGAATACGCATGGTTTCGACAATTCAAAGCAATTAATAGGTGCTTGGATAAGACGCCAGCATAAACTTGGCAATGAGCGTCCATTGGTAGATAAAGATGATGATGGCAGTAGTTGGTTTGACAGCAGGCACATTTAACGCTAAATTTTATTGTTAGAACAAGAGAGCAGGCAACACATCCATGGTTACTGAGGAAGGGGAAGCCAGATTGAAACTATCAAGGTACCAACGAGAGACCTGTATAGTTTTTAACGAGGCAGAGGATTTTGCCACTATCTTCACTTACAGAAAAAGCTGGCAACGCTACTTTGAGGCAATAGGAAATAAACCTTATCGCATGCATCGTGGTGGTCGAGAATATCGTTGCCCCAAGGGTTGGATTAAGCTATCAAAGCCAGCTAAGAAATATACAATTACCTCTTCAGATACAAAGCAAGGGACTCTTTTCCCTATTGAAGATTGGCCCAATTATTAATCCACGTACAATATTGCTATGGAAATAGTTATTTAGCTTTGGTGACCCATAATTCTAAGCGGTCAACCTTAGTTATGACCACTTCATCTCCAGGTTTCGCTAAGCCTTCCTCTGATATTGCTTTCCAGAGTTCCCCTTGAATTAGGACTGTCCCCTTGGGCTTTAGGAGCGTCTTCACTTCAGCTATCTTACCTATTAGGTCCTCCTTGCCAGCAAGTATCTTACGCTGTGCTGCTCTAGTTCCCCAAATAATTGCGATGGCAAGGAAAGCAGCAATAGCTATTACAATGAGAATAATAAATAGCAATGGGTTAATTTTAAACCAACTTGAATCTATTTGAAATAATGGAGAGCTCAAATTAGTGGCGTCAAACAAAGATTCGATGAACTCGACTATTTTTTCTAGCATATTATCCTTATGGTGTGGCCTTAATCTTTTGCACTATAACATGTCACCCTTGTCTTTTCAATGCGGGTTGCCAACTAGCGTATACATTTAACTTTTGGTTTTGTCTTGCGTCAATGGTATTCGGCCAGCAAAGCCACAATAGTCAGCTCGATCATGAAACAAACCTACATCCTGGAGTTTCCACTTTTCACTCACCATAGCCCACTATCGGGTTGGATTCGAAGGGGACGATGGAGTATCGATAAACTCACAAGATGGTCTATAATAAGGTTACTATAGGCGATTAAATTATTACAAGAATGTCGGGTAGACGTGGGAACAAGTAGTTGAGTGATTTGAACGACAACAATGCTTTAGACGAAGACAAAATGGCTGAAATAGAAACTCGGGCAATTTCAGATACAGCAACGAGATGGCGGATCGATGAAGAACTTGTTGATAATATCATCCAAGATTATACCGAGATGATTGATGATTTTGGACGATATCTAAATGAGAGCTATCCAAACGAGGAGATGGATACTCAGCCATACGTGGCAATGGAGATAACCAAGAAAGTAGCTAGAGATATCGCAGATAAATATAGCATTGATGAAGAAGCAGTAATTGAGATTATCCAAGATTATACAGAAATTATTCGTAATAGCCTAGAACGAGAAATGCTTGAAGAGCTAGAAGAAGAGGACTAAATGCAGTTTATAGGATTACTTTTCGGCGTTTTCAGCATAATGGGAATGTTCGTAGCTTTCCTTCCTCTTCTGGGGTGGATGAACTGGGGTGTCATTCCATTCGCAATAGCCGGTTTAGTGATTGGCGTAATAGGTGTTGCTAAAGCAAGGAAATCAAACAGATTAGGTGTAGCTGCGATAGTACTGTGCTGTATCGCTACCGTATTAGGAGCTTTTAGGCTTCATCCTGGTGGTGGATTCTTCTGAATAGCGAATGGGGCCCTCATAAGCTTCTAAAGTTGGATTTATAACGAATGAATTTTAAATTGAGTCCTTCAGACCTTACATTCTCATATTCAGGATGCAAGCGATGCTTTTATCTCAAAATGGTTCACAATATTGTGCAGCCATCGATTCCGTTGCCTTCTGTATTTAGCCAAATCGCTAGTCTTCTAAAGAACCATTACGATGGTAAACGCACAAGTGAATTACATGCTGCTCTTCCCCCGGGAATAGTTAGTCATGGAGAGAAGTACGTTCGTTCGCAGGTAATTCAGTTACAAAATCACGATTCTACTTGCTATATCAGCGGTAGGTTTGATATTGTAATTGGCTTTGACGATGAAACGTACGGTGTAGTAGATTTCAAAACCGGTAATCCCGGTAAAGAATCTGCGAACATGTACAAACGTCAATTACAGGCATACGCTTATGCACTTGAACATGCTGCTCCCGATAGGCTAGCTTTAGCGCCTATCACCAAAATGGGACTGTTGTATTTCTATCCTTCAAGTATTGACCAAGACAATATTGAGCAACTTCTTTATAGGGCAGATATTACTTGGATTGAGATTGAGAAGGATGAAGACAATTTTTTACACTTTGTAAGTGAAGTCTTAGACCTACTAGAACTTCCGGAGGTTCCTGAACACTCACCAGATTGCCAATGGTGCAATTATTTAAACAGGTTAGAAGGTATTTAGAAACGAACTCAGGAGGACAATATTGAAAATATGCAATCTGCAAACAACTGAAAAATTACCTGTTGATATGGAAGGGGCTGAGAAGGCATTCAAACAGGTTCCTATATCGAAAGCCGATGGCTCACCAACCTTCTCGTTTAGAGTATTTACAATTGAGCCGGATGGTCATACTCCATTTCATGAACACAATTCAGAGCACGTCAACTACGTTATTGAGGGCAATGGTGCAATAGTGCATCAGAATGGTGAAGAGGCTGAGTTTAAGAAGGGAGATTTTGCTCTAGTACTGCCTGGAGAAAAGCACCAATATAAGAACAAGTCAAAAAGCCAGCCATTCATTATGATTTGTGCAGTGCCCAAGGAATATGAGTGATTTTCGGATATGTATTCGATCGCTGCGACAATAGTAGAGGCGTATACTCCAAAATCTGTGCCTCTTAATCTCAGTAGTAGTATGATTTGGATTCGAAAAGGTGCGATAGGCGTGAGATTGATAAAACCTTGATGCAAGAGTCAACTCACGTCCCCTTAGAAAACACTGAAAAAGGAGTTCTGAAAATGGCAAGGGTCGAAAGAAGTATCACCATAAACGCCCCTGTAGAAAAAGTATTCACCTATATTACTGACCCTAAAAATGAGTTAGAGATTGTCCCGAGTATCACCGACATCCGGGATATTAGAGGGCAAGGAGTAGGACAGCGCTATAGCTGGACCTACAAGATGATGGGCATTTCTCTCAAAGGTAAAAGCGAAGTAATAGAGTACGAATCTAATGAGAGATATATCACTAATAGCACTGGCGGTATAATTAGCACTTGGATTTGGACAACTAGACCTAGGGGTGATGGAACTCAATTAACATTGGTAGTTGATTATACTATACCGGTTCCGGTTATTGGTAACGTAGGTGAACGGCTGGTGTTGCGGCAGAACGAACGGGAAGCTGACCTAGCCATGGCTAATTTAAAGGACAGGCTAGAGAGCTAAACTCAAGCAACCATAATGGAACAGGCCGAAGGAAAATAGCCGAAGGAATATATATACAATTGAGTTATTGAATTTGAGGGTGATGAAACGAGGGTACTGGAACTGCTGGATACAGCTGCATATAAATAGTAGCTAGTGCCCTTTCCAGATTTGAGAGAGGGTAGCGAACCTGGCTCTCATAAGCCCTTGGTCGCTGGTTAAATCCAGCTGCTGCCACTTTTTATTCTCTATTATAGTGTATTGAAAATCAACTAGCTTGTGATAGAATTATCCAAACGTTCATTTAGGAGGACTGAGAAATGCCAACAGAAATGTCTGAACAAGAGATATATGAAGAAGCTAAGAAGAGAGTAAAAGCCAAGCAGCGATTTTACCGTCACCCCTTGGAGCTTACCTGTCAGTAAATGTCGTCCTAATAATTATTTGGGCTCTATCAGGTGGTCCCACAATCGGCAGTGGTGATTGGACAGGAGGTAAGTGGTTTCTTTGGCCTCTCACAATATGGGGAGTTTTTGTCGTGGTTAACTTTTTAGAGGTTTTTGTATTTAAGACAAGTATCCGTGGAGAAAGGGCAGCCATAGAGGAAGAGATCAAGAAAATGAAGAGGGAATAAGGATGTTCAACCCCAGTCGCCGCTACTTTTTGTTTACTTCTGTCCTATTGGCGGCATTAATCCAAGTTGCTGCAGTAGTGAATGCATGTCCCAATAGTCTGTTTCACGGATGACTTTACCACTTTGAATTTCCAGAAGAGAAGCACCTTGTATCGAAAATCTCTTGCCAGTAGCTTTGAATCTTGCAGTATTACCTGTATGTGTCCCACTCATTATCCACTCGGTGGCGATTTGGTTATCGTTACCAAAAGTCCTCTTTGCTTCGAAGTTTATATCGGGATACCCTTCAAGTAGATACTGATAATAAGCTTCAAGTTCCCGCTTACCATGACAAGTTTTTGAGGGTAAATCTTCCATAATGCAGTCATCTGCATAAAAGGGAGACGTTTTCTCCCAATCATGAGAATTCCATGCTGCCCATAAGTTCTTAACGAACTGTTCAGTATTAGTAGTCACAGTTTCACCTCCTTAAATATCCAGGTTTAGCCTGATGTGACCTGCCCCCAGATTTTTCGGACGGCCCTCTTTAAGGATTTCTTCCCTACCGTAATTTGCGTGTAGCCTCGTCCCAGACTTGCTTGGCTTGCTTTAGTGCCTCCTTATGAGCTTCGTCGACTTCTTTCTTAGCCTGCTTATCAACAGCTGTTTTCTTAGCCTCTTTGTAGACCATATCCGCTTGCTTCTTAGCCTCTTTATAGGCCTCGTCTGCCCGATCCCAAGTCTCATCAGATATTCTCTTGGCTTCCCTTTGAGCCTTGTTCTGGGCATCCAGCGCTCGGTTTTCTGTTGCCATTTCAGCCCCCTCCTGTGTGTCTTTGCCATTTGATGGATTAGTTCGTCATTTTAGCTCTTATATTCTTGGGAGAATATCTGATTATTGTATCATCATACCAACTTTGTGCTGGTCAGTCCCAATCCTTTCATTTCTATTTGTCTCCTTTCTCATGTTGTGTTACAACCCCTAGGCATGGGGCATAGTGGGGTGCTTATGTATTAACTATTGCTTTCACATAGGCTATCACCTACCTTTCTAGATTGGTTTCGCTACCGCCTCCACACGCCCCATTGACATGGTGCGGTATGCTACCAGTATGTTGTATAGCTCACATTGTCCAGTAAAAAGGGCACCAGCCACCATAATTCTGTTAGCGGTTCCGGTGCCCTTGATTTGCCCCGCTGCTTTCCCCTAACCCACCTACTAGCTACTCAGTTTTAGGTATCTACAACATGTTGTAGGTTCAGTGTAGTCCTCGTTTACGATGTTGTCAATACTCTATCGCGAAAATGGAACATTTTTTCAGATATTATCCCGACTAATAATCCAATTAACGACACCCTGACTTAGGTTCATGGTGTATTAGTCACCTAGATAGTGGCTCTTACCTTGACCTTGGCCTGGTCCCGTAGTCTGTCCATAGGTGAATACTTGTGGTGTTGCTCTGTAATTTGAGCGCTGGTGAAGTGAAGGTAGTGATTTACCATCTCCAGCGTAGTATGGCCAAGTATTTCCCTCAGGGAAAACATGTCCCCACCGTTCATCAGGTAGTTTATAGCGAAAGTATGCCGGCATAAGTGTGCATGCAATCTAGCAATACCCGAAGCTTTGGCTAGTCTGGGAAACAGGAGTTTAATAGTGTTTACGGTGATCGGTCTTCCTTCTCGCGAGAGGAACAGGTTGTCACAATCACTACTCAAGGGCCTGGGCCTCACTTATCAATGTAGTGCAACAAGGTCATTTGAACGTATTTGCCGATGGGGACAATACGCTCTTTGGTACCTTTGCCCATAACTTTGATATAACCACTTTGCAGGTTCAGCCTGCCTAGCCTTATTCCTGCTATTTCGGACGCTCTCAAGCCTGTATCAAGGGCTGTTACGATAATGGTGTGATTGCGTGTGCCAGTCGGTGAATTCATGTTTATGCACGAAGTTATCTGTTCTATCTCTTCCGGTGTCAGGGGCTCCATCATCTTAGCCGGGGCTTTCGGTAGCTTGAGATTCTTTAGCCTATTTTCGATGGTGTAGTCTTCTATATGCAACCACGATGCGAAGGCTTTAAGCGCCCTACAATGGCAACGTAATGTTTCAACTGAGAGTGGTTTATCTTGCTCTGGGGTGTACGGGTGCCCCTGGAAACGGCGTCTTTGGCGTAAGTAAATTATGTATCCTCTAAGGCTATCCATATTAAACATAGATGCATCATGACAATGCTTACTTGCTCTCAAATACTTAACAAATGACTGTAAGATTTCATTGTACCATTTGATGGTCTTTTCACTCTTGGCATCGGCTCGATTACTGAATTCGTAGCGCTTGAGTAATTCGTCAAGAGTAAAAGAAAGCTTTGCTGTTCTTTGGAGTCAATGTGATTATCGTCATTTCCCTACCACCCTTTTACTCACTTCCAAATGAGCTGCTCTAATGCTAAAATCTTACTAGACCATGCACGGCCAAGTTGCGGCCGTACTTCTAATTTAAAGGAGCTAGCGCGCCAATTGATAGTACCTAAATACGTCAGTAGCACAGTTAAAAAATTGAGGTGCATCAGCAATGCACCAAATATCATCCAAAAAAACGATAGTTTTGCCTTAAATAGTGGCGCAAAAAGGCACCAGATTTGGTGCAGTTGCGAGGGGTCTAAGAAATGGCACTGTCCAAAGATGACAAGAAAGAGATACTTGAGCTCCGTGGTCGGCTATATTCTCATAGAAAAATTGCAGACAGGACAGGGCACAGTGAAACTACTGTGCGCATGGTAATAAATGAGGCAACGGGACAGGTGATCGCCTGAGTCAGCGATCACCTTGCACTAGACAAAACCGCCGAACGTTTAGGTTACCCTCTGACATTCGTGGAAAAGGTAGTTGCCGATTTGCAGACTAAATCGAAAAAAGAACCGGAAGCGGTAACAATCAGTCAGCTAGAAGAAACCGCAATTGGAAGGGAATGGGAAGAATTCAAAAGACAGCAGGAAATTGAACGTAAGAAGGAAGGTCTACGCAAACGAGTAAAATCAATAAGACAAGATATGGCACAAGTTGATAGTAAACTCAGAGCTGAAGGGATACCGCATGCTGCCTGGAAGGATCAGAGAAAGTCTCTGGACGAACAAGCTCGTTTTAGTCTGCAAAAGGTTGATGATACCGACTCTGTGAAGAATTCGGACAGAACTACTGTCACTTGAATGCCGGTTCGACTCACTATGATAGGAAAAACCCGATGGCAAAATAGCCACATAAATAGGTGGGTAGTTCTTGTCATGCTCGACGTCAGGTGAGCAAACCGCTCTAGTGCGATTGACTACCTGACTGTGGATCATGTGTACTTTTTCAAGGAGCAAGAGTAAATCCTAAATTGTCCAGTAGACTTTGTCCCCTAAATATCCCATTTGTACTGAGGATCTATATATAAGAAGTAGCACTAAAGAATTATTGTCTGTACGATATATAATGGCAGAGGGAAAAGCTGCGATGCCAGAACATAATGATTACTATTTAAGAACGGTCAAAGACTGCTTAGCAGCTCTAAAAACGAGTGAAAAGGGTCTTTCGAACACGGAAGCCCAAAAACGACTCGCTCAATACGGTGAAAATCAGCTCGTCACTTTGGCAAAGACTCCAAAGTGGTTACAGTTCTTGCTGCAATTTAAAGATGTGCTTGTAATTATTCTTATCATCGCAGGAGTGATTTCTTTTTCTATTGGCGATTTTCGCGGTGGCTCAATTATGTTCATAATTGTGCTGATAAACGCGTTTATCGGTTATTTCCAGGAACACAAGGCAGAACGTATTATGTATTCCCTTAAGAAGCTAGTGCAATCTCCTGCCAAAGTTTATAGGAACGGTGAATTAATTGAGCTGCCGCAGTTAGAACTGGTACCTGGAGATATTTTATACCTTGAGGAAGGCGACAAAGTTCCCGCCGACATTCGCATAATCGAATCATTTAATCTGAGAACCAATGACTTCTCCTTGACGGGTGAGTCAATGCCTCAGGAAAAACAAAGTAACACTATAAAGAAGAAATCATCTCTGGCAGACCGTGACAATATGGCATTTCTGGGTACGACCGTGGCTACAGGTAATGCAAAAGGGATTATCGTTGCTACGGGCATGGATACAGAACTGGGGAGAATTGCAGGTCTGACACAAGAAGAAAAGAAAGCGAAATCTCCCCTGCAACTGGAAATGCAGTCTACTGCCAACAGAATCACTGTATTTGCCGTAATAATCGCAATTATGCTGTTCGGCGTCACCATATGGCAGGGGCTTGGTATCAATATTGCACTCATCTATGCTCTGGGCATTGCAGTTGCCGTTGTTCCCCAGGCCCTCCCGATGCAAATTACCGTAGCACTATCGAATGGTGTAGCTCGTTTGGCCAAGAAGAATGCCGTTATTAAGAAGCTATCATCTGTAGAGACCTTGGGATCAACGAATGTCATTTGTACAGATAAAACTGGTACACTTACCAAAAATGAAATGACTGTAAAATACATTTGGTTTGATGGCCATCAATATGAAGTCTCGGGGGTTGGCTACGAGCCGAAGGGAGATATACTGGATTCCGAAGGTAAGAAACTGACGGAGCGCGAGATCGAGAAGATAGAAATCATGCTCGATACTGCCACTATGGCATCTAATGCAGAAATTCATGAACCTGATAAGGATCACCCAGGCTGGTATCCCATTGGTGATCCAACCGAAGCCGCCCTTATCACTGTATCAACGAAATTGGGGACACGCTCTCCCAAGGAGGATGAAGAAAATCCAGAACTTAAGGAGTTTCCCTTTGATTCTGAACGGAAAAGGATGAGTTCTATTCGACAGTTTGATAACAAGAAAGTCCTCTGTATGAAAGGAGCAATAGATTCTGTTCTTTTGGTGAGCAAATACATATACAAACGAGGCAAAGCAGCTAAGCTCACAAAGAAGGATACTGAAATGCTGGATATGCTTAATGCCGAATACTCTAAGAAGGCAATGCGCGTCTTAGCATTCGGATACAGGGAACTGAAAGATGAGAAGCATGATTACGAAATGGATGATGTTGAGAAAAAAATAATTTTGTTAGGGTTGATGGCAATGAATGACCCTGCAAAGGAAGGCGTTAAAGAAGCAGTAGAAAGTGCCCATGAAGCACATATCAAAACCTTTATAATGACCGGCGACCATGCCATCACAGCACAGGCAGTAGGAAAGCAAATTCACCTTTCTTCCGTAAACAAAGAGGCGGTTGTAATTACCGGAGAAGAGCTCTCTGAAACAAAGGACGAAAAGCTCACACAGATTATGAAAGATCATCAGTCTCTTATTTTCTCCCGAGTTTCCCCAGAGGATAAACTGCGAATTGTCAAAGTGTTAAAAGCCAAAGGAGAGGTGGTTGCAGTCACAGGAGATGGAGTCAATGATGCCCCGGCTCTAAAAAGTGCCCACATCGGCGTAGCAATGGGGGGTATTGGCACTGATGTTGCCAAGGAAGCTTCTGAACTTGTACTGCTTGATGACAGCTTCTCAACACTTGTATATGCAATACGAGAAGGCAGAACAATTTATAACAACCTGAAGAAGACAATAATCGCATCTCTAACTAGCAACGGTGGGGAACTGGCTATCGTTCTTTTGGGGTTGGCTGGGGTAGCCTTGTTTGGCTGGCCAATCCCAATTCTGGTTATTCAAATACTGGCAATTGATTTGCTGGCAGAGATTTTGCCGCTTACCGCTCTTACCTTTGATCCGAGTTCAAGGGATCTTATGACCTCTCCGCCCCGAAGACAGCAAGAACACATCTTAAACAGATACACAATGTCTGAGATCCTGTTCTTGGGATTTCTTATGGGAGCTCTTGGTTTTGTAAATTTCGTGGTGTTCATGGGGCGCACAGGAGTTGAACTTACAATGACCCATGATTTATATCCAAGGGCTACTACCTTAAGTTATGCTACTATTGTTTTCTGTCAGTTTGCCAATATCTTATCTAGAAGGTATACCTACGATTCATTTTTCAATAATAATTTTTGGGGTAACAAGAAGATACTGTGGTCGATTGTGATCTCAATTGGATTCACGCTGACAGCAATATACACACCTTTCATCAATAGGTTTTTGGGATTTGCTCCCTTAACCCTTAACGATTGGGTAAGTGTTTTCGCTGCGGCAGCTTTATTCCTGTTCGCTCATGAAATCATTAAGGCTTTCAAACGCTCAAGAAGGAGAGTTACCGCATGATTCACTAGAGCCAACAGTCACTGAACTCCAGATAGATAATATCTTAAGAATCAAAGATCACATAATTGGGAGTCAGGGTGTGTCTACCAACCATCATATGCAAAAAATATCTTATATTTTTTACAACGGTTAACAGATAGATGACATCTCCATTCACACATTCTGACGATCTGTGTAATAGGTTGGAGATTTCTAGCAGAATATTTTAACACTTGCAGCAGCTATTAAAACCTGACTTAAACCTTTCCTCTAAGAGCTACAAATAATATGCCTGGCCCAGCGTGGATCCCTAGGGCAGGTCAATATGGCCGTGACTCCTTGGAGGGTTGCTAAACATCCCTTGTGGTACAATAAGAACCAGAAGGTAGAAAAAATGAAATTGATCTTTATCCACGGCTCCGGGGATTGGGGTGGGGTGTGGAATAAACAGCTTAGCCATTTTGATGATGCTGAGGCTATTACTCTCCCGGGGCATCCTGAAGGACATCTTTGCAAGAGTGCCGAGGAATATGCTGACTGGACAAATAAGTTTATTAAAGACAGGGGTTACAAGCCAGTGATACTTGCTGGGCACTCTCTTGGGGGGGCAATAGTCATGCTCTATGCACTGAAATACCCCGAGGGCTTGAGTGCGATAGTCCTAGCAGGAACAGGGGCAAGGCTTAGAGTGCACCGCCAATACCTAGTTAGGCTTGAGCAGGCGGTAAGGGGAGAACTTGATGGATGGATGGAGTGGATGAGAGAGGACTATAGTCGCCTGTCACTCGAGGAGCGGGAAGCTATTGTGGAAAAACACCTCGAAATAGGACCGCTGGCTCAGCTAAATGACCTCCTTTGCTGTGATCGCTTTGATATTATGGACAGGGTCCACAAGATAAGAGTACCTACTCTAGTGATCTGCGGAGATAATGATGCCATAACTCCGATGAAATTTACCAATTATCTGGCGGAAAAGATTCCGGGTGCTAAGAAAGTGATAATACGAGGGGCTACACATCACCTTTTCATGGAGAAACCGGATGAATTCAACAAAGCCCTTGACGAGTTCATCCATGCCTTACTTTATTAGCATACAGCGTGCTAAAGTAAATCTCCCTACTTCAAGAACAAATGTGCTGACTCTGACTAGTTTGCCATGAGATCAATAACCACTGGTTGGGACGGCGTGAATGAGGAGCCGGATGGAATAGCGGAGGCGATAAAAGACTAATCGCAAAGGCAAGATTCGAGCGAGCCCCCCCACTTGACAAGGGACGTGGAGGGGAATATTATTTTGGCGTTAGTGGAAAAATAACCAACTTTTGAACACGACCTGGAACGCGAACACATACAAACTTCCAAGAGAGATCGTGTAATCGACGCAAGCGAATGCCAATTCTCAGGTAAAGTAGGTGTGTTCAGTATGTGTACATATACGCAGGTCATGCGAAACGCGACTTAGTCTTTGAGGAGCATTATTATATGAAAGAGGTGAGAATGCAGGCGGTGGTTGATGCCACCAAGTGCACAGGGTGTAATACATGCACTCATGTGTGTCCGAGCATATGTCATCAAGCCGGAGGAGGGTACCCATCCCTCAGTTCATTACCTTGCCCCGTAAGGCTTGGGCGCCGGGTCTAATAATGCAAGACGTACACGGATACGGTTGAGCATCAGCACCGAATATTCGTTCTATACCATCGGGATAGACACCTAAAGCATCGGAGATTATGAACCTAGAGATTTACCTGCTCTTTTCCTGGCTCGATTCATTACGGTCATAACATCAGCCATGCCTCTAGTTCTAGATAAGTGTGAAGCTAGCAGAAAGCGAGTCCCTTCGTCTATGATATCCCAGAACCACATATTCCCAGTAACCTTAACCATCGTTTCGTCTACTACCCAAGTATCAGATACCTTAATCTCAAGTCGCTCCAGCATACTTACAGCTTTCGCAGTGTAATCTATTACCCACCGGTAAACAGTAGAAGCAACTATGGGATTGTTGTAATCCTCAGCTAATCTCCTAGCTATACCGAAGTTTAAGACGAACTTCCTAAAAGAGCCACCTAATTGGTACCTCTTAACCGACTCAGAAAACTACTTCTTTGTTGAGCAACAATATTCAGCTAATAATACGCCGAGAACACTTGTGACCAGCGACACGTGCCGTATATAATGTGAGCAGCCGTGAAGAAAAAAGGGCCTCATAGCGTATGAAAGTCGAATTCCGGCAGTGGTGGCCACTAGCCATCCTAATCTTAGTTCCGGCGATAATCTCTGTAGTTGTTGGTGTGACATTCGCAGTTCAAACGCGCCAAGTGTCTCTGTCAGAGACAGAACTACTGAGTAAAGGTTCTCGCGCAATCGGAACCGTCATCGAGAAGACAACTTTGCACTCTCCCCAAGAGGGTGATTCCTATATGGTTAGGTACACTTTCTCTCCCCCTAATGGGGAACAATTGACCGCTGGTTGGCTCATAAACAAAGCGGCATGGGACAAGTTGTATATCGGGTCCCAGATAGAGATTGCCTTTGACGCAGCCCACCCATCCTGGAACTTACCCGTAGCCGGGGCGGAGACCACTCCTCTTTGGTTTTCCCCCCTTCCTACAGTTATCTTCGCTTTACTTTCCTTTGTTGTTTCGTTTGTCTTGCTTCTACTAGTAATGACATTGATAATAAGGTTGGTGAACAAGCTCGGCCCCTTTCTTAGGAAAGGGGTATCATAACGTATGAAAGTCACATTCCGGAACTGGACGCCACTTACTGCGGTGTTGGCTGCGGGCGGCAATCGCCGGGTCTCCCAGCCTCCGGTCTTTTCGTCCCCCTTTCATTTATCTCGGGGGATGGTAAAAAAGAAGGTAGAGCCCTCACCTAACTTTGATTCAACCCAGATGCGGCCACCGTGGGCTTCGACCAGACGTTTGCAAACCACCAGACCTAGTCCGACTCCGCTAGTCCGGCCTTCACTTAGTCTCGAAAAGGGTTCGAAAAGCTTTTGTTGGTCCTCGGGAGAAATACCTGCTCCACGGTCGCTGATACCTATAACGATGGCTCCCTTGTCCTGTCGACTGAAAATGCGAATCTCACTACCATCAGCAGAGTATTTTAAAGCGTTCTCAAGAAGGTTATAAATGACCTGTTCAATCCTGACAGAATCGCAAGCTACTTCTGGAATTTCATCGGGGATAGAATGCGTGATTTGGCGACCGTCATATTTCCTGACGACTCTCTGTATTGACTTTTCGGCGATATCGGCAATTTTACAAGATTTCTTCTCCAGCTCCAAGCGACCGGCCTGGTGTCTTGACAACTCCAGCATGTTGTCCAATATACTGGCCAGCGATTCGGCGCTTGAGCTTGCCGCTTCCATAAGCTCTTTTCTTTCTTCTTTAGAGGCCCGCTCGTCCCTTGCAGTACTCAGGGCGCCCATAACAACTGTCAGAGGCGTTCGCAGCTCGTGGGAGACCATGCCGATGAACTCGTCTTTTATATTCATCTCATGCTTATGCTCAGTGATATCTTGCCCTTGAGCAATAGTAGCCAAGGGCGTCCTGCCGTCTGCATCGAACAATGTTGCCGAGTTCCAGAGAACGATTCGGACGGAACCGTCGACATGCTGAATTGGAATCTCGACGGAGTCCCACCGCTGACCTTTTGTTGTTGTACGATTTATTTTCTGTAGTGCCTCACGTCGTTTTTCCGGTGGGATAAGAATGTCAACTTTCTTGCCCAGCATTTCATCGGCGCTGCGACCGGTGAGCTGCCCAAATGCATGATTAAAGCGGGTAATCTTCAATTCCAGATTCCAGACGATTATTGGCGCATTGGCGTAGTTTATAAGGTTATCCAGATAGTCCCTGGTTTCACGCAGCGACTCACTGGCTTTCTTCTGCTCGTTGATGTCAAGAAGACTCATCACCAAGCCGCTGACGACGTTTTGGGCTGTGCGATAGGACGAGATACGCACGTTATACCAGTATCCGTCCTTACGCTGCACTTCTACTTCCTTGGGCTGGAGAGTGCGGAGCACCTCATGCGCATCGTCCACTATATTGTCATAAGCCAGCCGAGAGGTGATTTCATCGATAGGGCGACCAATGTCTACATTCCTGATGTTGAATACGTCAATGGTTGCCGGCGTGTAGCTCCTGATTCTAAGTTCGTCATCGAGCAAGATGATGGCGATATCAGTCCTATTGACGAAGTTGTTCAGGTCATCATTGGCTTTACTCAGCAATTCATTCTTATCTTGAAGCTCGGCGTTCAGTGTATTCAGTTCTTCGTTAAGCGATTGGAGCTCCTCTCGAGACGTATCAAGTTCCTCGTTGGTGCTCTGCAGCTCCTCGTTGTTGGATTGCAGCTCCCCATTAGTTGACTTCATCTCCTCATTGGTCGCCTCCAGTTCCTCGACCGTAGCCTGCAGGCTCTCTCTGGTTAGACGAAGTTCCTCTTCCAGTTCGGTAACGCGTTTGCGACCTCTCACGGATGGCCTAGCCTTGGCTTCGCCGGCCATAAGCTCCAGTTCCTGGAATACAACGATCATTAACCCAGGCGGTATCCCGGGCTCGGTGAGCGGCGCTACAGTGAGGTTTACCGTCTGAAAACCACCGTTATGTTTGACACGCACTCCTTGGTGGACAATCTTTTTCTTCTCGGAGGTTGCCCGGTATATTGCTGAACCAAGCTCTGTTTTGAGTCCTTCTCGCGCCATTTCCAGGATGCTCAAGCTCGGCTGTCCGGAGGCAATCTCCAGGTACTTTCCAGTCCGACCACGGACATAGACCAGCCGGGACTTATCATCGATAACGGCAAAGGTAGGCGCGTAATTATCGAGGAAAATCTTTTCCGTAAGCTCAGGTATCCTGGTTTCCGTGACAGCCCGAACCGGCTCCCCCGCAGCCTCTCGGGAAGATGGAGTAAAAGCGGAAGGGAATTTCAGCCTGTCGGCAGCTACTAGCGCCTCACGACGCTGGTATATCTTCCACTTCTTGTCCAGCACGGTGAACAGGTCTCCGGACTCACCTATAGTTTCGGAAGTTCCCAGGAACAGGACACCGCTTGGCTTGAGAGCATAGTGAAGGAGAGGCAAGAGCCGCTTCTGCACATCGCTTTCCAGGTAGATGAGAAGGTTGCGGCAGCAGATCAAGTCCAACCTTGAGAATGGCGGGTCTTTAATAAAATCCTGGGGTGCAAAGACCATTCTTTCTCGTATTTCCTTCTTCATGGTGTATGTGCCGTCTTGTTTGACAAAGAAGTCTTTCAGGCGCTTAGGCGTAACATCAGCGACAATGTTACCCGGGTAATTACCCGCCCGGGCTATGCGCAGCGCATCAACATCGATATCCGTGCCATATACTTGGACCTGTAAACGCTTTCTCAATTCTTCCTGGCATTCCGAGATGACTATTGCCACCGAGTAGGCTTCCTCACCTGTGGCACAGCCAGCTACCCAAACTCGCAGGTCACTATTCTGAGCCTTTTGTTTCAATATCGCCTTCAATTGAACCTTCAGGGCTTCGAAGGCCTCGGGGTCGCGGAAGAAGTTGGTGACACTGATGAGCATATCCTTCATCAGTGCTTTCACCTCATCTTCGTTGCCTTTCAGGAAATCGGCATACTTGGAGATATCATTAATCTGATTGACGCTCATCCGCCTCTCCAGGCGGCGGCGTACGGTGGACCCTTTGTAGCGGGAAAAATCATGACCGGTCCTCGTCCGCAGGATGGCGAAAATCCGCTGCAATGGTTCCGTACCTTCTTTTGCCGTGCCGACCCTCGCTCCGTTAAGAGCCGAGTGCTTGAGAAACTTCACGAGCTTCTCTGGTATCTCGCCTGGCTTGAGTACGAAGTCGACTAGCCCGGTGTCAATGGCGCTGCGCGGCATGCCGTCGTACTTTGCCGATTCCGGATCCTGAACGAAGGCCGTTCCCTGTTCTCCCTTAATTGCTTTAACGCCAAGAGTGCCGTCAGTCCCTGTCCCTGACAATATAATGCAGATCGAATCTGCCCCCTTTTCTTTAGCCAGAGAACGGAAGAAGAAATCCACGGGAAGTCTGAGTCCCGGAGACTGCTCCGGTTCATGAAGATAGAGTATACCATCCTGTATACTCATGCTCTTGCTTGGCGGAATCAGGAAGATAGAATTTGGCTCCACTTTCAACCCATCTGAAGCTACGTGTGTCGGCATCTTCGTAAAGCGGGACAGGATTTCAGGCATTGAACTGCGCGTATTCGGGTCGAGGTGTTGCACGATGACAAAGGCTATGCCACTATCTGACGGCATGTTGCCGAATAACTGTTCTAATGCCTCTAACCCGCCAGCCGAAGCGCCAATACCGACGACAGGAAAACCATGTGTCTCGGACTTCATAGCCTGTTTGCCTGGTTTTTGGCTGGCGTTTGCATTAGTATCCAATTTGCCCATGGGCATTCTTCTTTACCGTGCCGCGCCTTCGTTTACTTAGGGATGCCAAGGAAAATTTTGGGGAGTTCACAGAGCGTATTTTATCACAATTTGTTATTTCCCTTCTATCACTGGAGGGAGGGACGACATAATAGATATCCTAATGAGTCAAGTACTCAATATTGACGCCTCCAAAGCTCTGAACTAAACTGTTTTCGGGCGATGATTAGGTAACCACAGGTTGAGGAGTTTCGGCTGCCTCGTGTATCCTGGGTACTAACATCTCCCTCAGCTTTTTGTGCAGACTCGGGCTACCGGGAGTCTTACGCCGCCGTCTCTCTCTGCGTATATTTTCAGGCACCATATATTTCTCCAGGATTATCTTCCTAGCTTCTTTGCGGCCAACAGGCCTACCATCAATATCTCGAATCTCGTATGGCTTATCTTCTCTTAATACTGCTAATACTCTGGCCGACAGGTGACTCATGACGGCACCCATGGCCTGCATATGATTCTTCCCGTTATGTACCATCTCTCGATAATAGACACAGGCGAGCTGAGGATCATGAGCACGACTTATCCCGCCCGCCTGAAACAAAGCCCACCTCATGATAGGCGGGCCAGCTTTAGTCATTCTCAAACCCTTGGCTTCCGAGTCCGACGATTGATTCGCACCCGGCACGATTCCACAGTAATTGGCAAAAGATGATTGACTCCTGAATCGTGCCGGATCTCCTATCGTTCCCAGAAAAACGGGAGCGGTATGGTCACCGACGCCAGGTATGGTCCGCAGATTATCAGAGGGATGAATTTCAAGATATAATTTCTCGAGACGTTTGGCTATAGCCGCAGACTCAGCCTCTTTTATCTCAAGGAGCTTCATTTCACGGGAAATCTCTTCCTGTAGAGATGAGAAGAAGTCATCGTCTATTGTTTCAACCAAGCTGGATGCCTTATAGAGAGATGCCAGCTCTCGACATACAAGATAGACCCCATGGCTTTCCACCGATGCTTCGATCTTTCCGTGTTTCCTTGCCTTGATTAAAAACCTGCAGAGAGTGTTTTCACCGGCACGGACCACGGTTAACGGATTCAAGCGGGAGCGAAGAAAAGCCCTGGCGTGGGCTGACCAGGGATCCGAGAAGGCGCTCCTTATCCCGGGGTAATGTCCGTCCACAATAGACCCAATCCTTTTCTTATGCCCGGCAATTTCACTCTCCAGCCGCTTCCGCTGGCGGGTAAAACGTTGTATGGCGTAGATTTTGCCCGGTGGCAGGTATATCTCCTCTAGCTTCTCCGGATCGATAAAGGGCATCTTGGCCAGGGTGAGAGAATCAATCTTATCGCTCTTGGATGATCTGTTCAGGTACCTTCGCAGGGCAACCACCTTCTGCGCCTGGACTCTCACCAGCCGAGAATCGGGATGCTTTGACTTGAGATAAACCGCCACCAGAAGCCAGGCCAAACCAGTAGGCTCGAAGACGATGACAGGGTTTGATCCGTCTTTGAAAATACGCTCCTCCAATTTCGCTAATCCTACCCTCGTAGTATCGAAACCAAAGCTGTCACACATCTGCGCCTCTTCATCCAGACATCTCACCCTGTGCTCTCCTATGCCTCCCAGGTCGATGCCCACACTTTTGATCATTTACACTCTCCTCGTACGTTTTCAGGCTCCGCGGTAACGAGCCGGCATCCCCACTCCCTCGCTTGTCTCCTATTCCGGGGCTGTCTCAATAACACCCCAATTTCCTAAATCGGGACTATCGAGGGCCGGCAGGCAATCTATTTTGCGGGACAGTCTCAAGCTTCCCAGCTATTTCTGCACCTCACCGAAACCTGTTGGCTCCATCTTACCCAGAGGTGAAACAAGAAATCTATCGGTAGCATAGCGAGACTCCCCACCTAGTTCTTCACCTCGCCGTAGTTCTTAAAATGTCACAATATTATTACCTGCATAATCCTCTCCTCCTATTCTAAAACAAGCTAGTTCTTGAAATTTCACCTTATGACTAATTGTTGGATGATAAAGCTGAAAACATAAAAAGCACCTTAAAAACTGAATATGGCGAAGCTCTGACTTGAACGCTTGCCCTCTTGAAAGGGGGAAGCGTTGACTGTGATTTCAGCTTGTCCAGAAGATAAAGACCCCCTATCCTATGCCGAACTTGGCGGTGAGTGGCGTCAGTGGCTAATTGGATGGCGCATAACCTAAGATACTCTTTGTTTGCCCTTCGTAAGTATTGGCGGGTAGACGAGCCAATATAGTCGTCTCTGGATATGCATCAATCACCGCTGTAACTGCCTTGCTACTCCAAGGTAGAAGTAGTACCTCACCTGATGCAATAAACTCCTGCAGATAAAGCGAAGGATGAGATGGAACAAGCACGGCATCTACTGGCCTTTTCAATGCCTCATACCACTCAGGGCTGGGGATTATAAAAAGCTCGAAAGAAGTCCCATAAGTTGCTAACGCTGTTTTCAACCGTGGTTCTTGTTGGCCGTATATAGTACCTATTTTAGCCTTATCTGGTAGGTCAGCGATACTATCGTATCTGGAGTGCAGGACAGCAAGAAGATGAACAGTAATTGTAGGCCTCGGTGGAGCTGGTGCTGGTACTGGTGTCGGAGCTGGGATAGGCGTCGGTGTTGGCGCTGGCTGTGGTGTTGGTGGTGAGGCAGGTAGTATTTTAGCTATATTTAGCTGTTCTATGTCAGCTTCTATCATGAATGCCCCACCCATAGGTACAATCCTGCCATAATCGTATACTACCCACTCAGGTTCTTTGAGTGACGAGAAATGCTCATCGACATCACCGTTGTACCACAGTGCCCTTACAAACCCTTCACGTGCCTCAGGTGGAAAAGCTGTTATTGTTATTACCCATGCCCTTAGTTCCTCATCATATTCACTCTCTCCGGAAAGGGGAGGAAAGAGTAGTGCTACATATTCTTTTGCCTCATACGTCTGGGCCAGGCCTTGAACTCTTTCAATGACCATAATGAAAGCTTGGCCTTGTGCCCGTTTCGGACTAGCTGACCGTGGTGGCGGTGCTGCACAAGCCGCCATGAACAATAATGTGGTTAGTATAAGTACCAGTGCAGCGGTCAGTATTCGGTTCATAATTACCTCTTGGCAATTGTGTCTACAAAGTTTGAGGTCGTGTAAACATTATCTATCCAGGTATTTGCGGGTGTTGGAGCGTGCCAATCAATGAGATCATAGCCAACACTCTTATTTACCTCATTCTTCATGATGGTATTATCAGTTGCCGCCCCATTGGAACCTGCCGCAGCAGCGATACCGTCAGAGCCACTATATGAGACTTGATTTTCTTTTACCATATTGCCTGCGGCTGGTGGCCATAGTACAATGCCATTTCTGGCCGAATAACTGACCGTATTACCTATAACTTCATTATTGCTGCTCCTTATCCTAATACCCGGTCCGCTTGTATTCTCGATATTGTTATCCCGGACTTCATTCTGTGTGCCATTAATCTCTATTCCAACCCCACCGCAGTTTGATATATTATTGCCTTGTACCAGATTGTCTTCTGAATCGATACCATCACTCATTATCCCCGCCACATTGCAGGATGATATATTATTGCCTTGTATAACGTTAAAACTGCAGGTGTCATCTAGATGAATTCCCTGGCCAATAGAGACTCCGTCATTCGAAACTCGGTTAAACAAAACGTGATTACTTTCAGAATATTTTAAAAATATGCCGGAGCCGGAGAATTTGTTTATAGTATTGCCAACCAGTGAATTACCTACAGAGTAGTAAGCATTTATACCATCGGGATTATTAGATATGGTGCAGTTCTGAACTGTGTTATTTTTTGATGGCAAGACACCCTCGGAACCATCAATAGAAATTCCACAATCACCATTACCTGTGAAAGTACAACCGTCTATCAGATTATGGTCTGAATCCGAAATAATATGAATACCGTTCGCTGTATTATTCTGTGAGATTATATCTTGGATTACGTTGTTGTCAGCATGACCCAGCTGGACTCCCTGTGAAAAACCAGTGATGGTGCCATTCTTGATGGTTATGCCGTTGCGACCCGAGACCAAGATGCCACGATCAGCCGAGAGAGGTTCGCCAGTTATGGTATGCCCATTCAGGTCAAGTGTGATATTATCGGCACCTACGATGAATCCATCTCCCCTGAAAGTGATGTCCCGGGTTAAGGTATAGTCTTCAGTGACGGTGATGGGCAGTCCCCCAACCGCTAAGGGGGTAATTTGCGGTTCCAGTGGTGGGACATCCTGGTTTCCGTGTACGAGCACGAATAGCCCTACCCCGATGAAAACCAGAACCGGTATTGTCATTATGGCTGCTTTTGTATACCTCCGGGATTTACCTAGTCTCTTCTTCCTGGTTATTGTTTTAGTTTTAGGTTCAAATTTGGCTATCTCCTGCTCGAGCTTAACGAAAGCCTGCCGCATTTCCATAGCAGAAACATACCGGCTATTGATATCTAATTGCAGAGCTTTTTGTAAAATAGCTTCCAGGCTGGGAGAGACATTGGGATTTTTGTTCCTGATAGGAGGGAACTTGGGGTAGAAGTCCTCTTTTTGTGGTGCCTGTCCCGTCCGATATGTTTTTGACAACGGCAAAAAGCCGGTGAGTAGATAATATAGCGTAGCTCCCAGCGCAAAGATATCCGACCTAGGCTCAGGCCTTCCCTCCCATTGTTCCGGTGGTGTGTAACCATATTTCCCCATCCCGGCTGTCCCTTCCGGAACGACATACCGGAGCTCTCGTAACGTGCCAAAATCAATGAACTTGATCGCACCCTCTTCCGTCAGCATGATGTTATCTGGACTGATGTCCCGGTGAATGACCCCCTCCTTGTGGATATAGGCAATTACATCGCAGATGGCTATTGCCCACCTAACCACCTCGCCTTCCCTAAGCTGTCCCTGGCACTCCTTGAAGACTTCGCTTAATGTTTTTCCATGAATTCGTTCCACCACAAGGAAGTAGTAACCCAGTTCCACGAAGTGGTCAAGTATCATGGCCACGTTGGGGTGATTTAATCTTGCCATCCTCAGGGCTTCTTCCTCCAGCTTCTTCCGGTGCTCATCAGAGTGGATACGCTCTCTGACCTGCTTCACGATACATGCCCGGTCGAATAGATTCTTATCCTTAGCCAGGTAGACATAACCCATTCCGCCGGAATGGATCAGTTGTTGGACTTCATATCTACCTTTAAGGACTGCCCCAGACGGTAGAATTACGGTTGAGAAAGGGAAGACAAAGCCGCAGTATTGGCAGATTTCGTCCCCTGTTTGATACGGTTTACTGCAGTTTGGGCATGTCTTTTCAGCCATTATTGCGCTCTAATAACCAGGGTTCTCTCTAATTTCAATTGTCAAATATTCAGTCCCATCATAACCACTCTGGGAAACCTTTCAAAACTATTCACTCAGATTCCTTAACATTATTTTTATCCCATTCAGAAATTTTCGCTTTATGGAGCCCGATTGTGAACCGGCTTACCGCTTTAATGGTCTTTATGTCATGTCCTTGGCTTCTCCTAAGCCCCTTTATTTCAACACTCGCAGACTCCTGATAATAGTCTGGAAATCCTTTTCACTCCTACTTACTTTTACAATTATAATACTAATATTATCCCCTCCGCCTTTGTGATTCGCCAGATCAATTAGTCTCCTGCATGCGTTCCCGGCATTATCACTCTTCTCAATGTAATAAAAGATTTCACTGTCAGGAACATGAGAGGTCAACCCATCGGAGCAAAACAACAGGGTGTCGCTGTTGTATAACTTCAGTCTCCTCGCCTTGCCATTTTGAATAAGTGTATCGACGGTGACATTGTCCGAAGCGCCAAGACATCGCAGTATCTTTCCCCTGTCGGGATGCTTCTTTGCTTCCTCTGGCGTTATTTTTCCTTCCTTCAGTAACCGGGCAACCAGGGAATGATCCTCCGTTAACTGCCGTATCGTTCCTTTTCTTATCAGGTAAGCCCGGCTATCCCCTACATGTCCGAGGTATAATGCGTTATTCAATCTGAAACCCACGGTAATTGTAGTCCCCATCGAATATAGCTCAGGTCTACTCACAGCCATATTGAATATTTGTCTATTCGCCTTTTCAATAGTATGCTTCACCAGGTAAGAAGGAGGCCGTGATTTGCCTTCCCGTCTCAGGCTATCAATCAGAGTCGTAGATAATATTCGCGTTGCCATCTGACTGGCGACTTCGCCGGCTCTGTGGCCACCCATACCATCGGCAATTATATATATCCCGTAAGATTCCGCCCCGAATGCATTAGGCTCACTTCCATCGAGTGCGAAGAAACAGTCCTCGTTGTTTTTTCTCACCATGCCCACGTCGGTTAAGGCTGCTGTTTCGAAAGATAAGCCTATTTCCCCTGCCAACATCATGCATAGCACCTGCCGGAATTACTTTCCGCAAGCAACTTGTGAAAATCACTCGCTCCTAGGATAGTATCTTAAAAATAAGTTGTATCATTCCACCGATATCAATAAGGTCGCCATCCTTTAGTTCCTGTAACCCTTTGCCCTTTATCTCAATCATATTTACCTTGGTACCATTGGCGCTATAGGAATCTTCCGCGAAGTACCTGCCATTATCGTACTTTATCCAGAGATGTTGTCTGGAAATATAACGGAGAGCTTCTGGTGACACGAGTCTTTCAAAGTCGTTCCTTCCTATTTGCCTGACCATTCCACCAAGTGGGATTTCGCTCCTATCCGGTAGTATCAGCTTAGCCTTGACCATATGGCAAATAACCGCAGGCACCATATTCATCGGTTTGCCATATGGGTCACTTGCCACCTGAGATAGTGGGGAAGCCAGATTTACTGTGGGAGCAGGCGGCTTTTCCCGTGGTCTAGCCACCATAAAAATCAACGCGCAAATAACGACCAGATCAATAATAACTAATCCCCCTAAGTTGGGTACAACTATTTTAAGCACTCCCGCATCGTATAAAACAAACCCGACGATAAGTACGATAGCCAATCCGATACAAGTGGGTAACAGGGACCACCCTCTCCATCCTCGGTTCCATGCCCAAATAGTTAATACGATCTCAATTATTCCCATTTATTCTGCTCTATTGGGCCGTCTTTGAGTTTTCAGCTGCTGGTCTGAGAGAGCAGTTGTAAGTAGCCGGCTGACATTATACTCAGTAAGTTTATCTCCTGGATTTACTAATGTGATAATAGCCGGTGCCTTTATAAGGCGCTTGACAATTCCCTGACTACCATCTAACATCAATCTGACATAGCAAGATGGCTTATACCTGAATTATAGGCTGTTCAGCATAAGATACCGATTAAGAACGCAATGTATATCAGGGAAATATGGCTTTCATAATAGTAGAGATAGGAAATAACCTGGATATTGGTAAGAGGTTCTCTCTGGGGGAAAATCCCGTGCTTATAGGGCGGAGAAATACCGAGAGAAATCCCGATATAACCTTACATGATGAATATATTTCAAGGCGACATGCAGAAATAGATTTCAAGAATAATTGTTTCCAGCTGCGTGACCTTAGAAGCACCAACGGGACTACAATAGATGAAGTGCGAATCACACCGGAGAAATTCTATCCATTAAAGCATGATTCCGTGATCGGCTTGGGAATTACCGATGTAGGGGCTCGTGTGATACTGCGATTCAAAGAATACCATACAGTCTCTACTACCCGTATCGAGCCAGCTAAAATAAGCGAAAGCAGTTCTATTAGTTGGCTCAGGATAGACGAGAGCAGAGGTGAAATCTGGGTAGATGAAACAAAGCTCATTCTGTCGAGAAAAGAATATGATCTCATATTATGCCTGTATAATCGAGTGGGCAGAGTCTGCCAGAGGGATGAGTTAATTTCGGAGGTCTGGCCTGAGGCGATTGATCAAGGTGGTGTATCAGATGCTGCCATTGACCAGCTTGTTCACCGACTCAGGGCGAAAATAGAACCGAACCCTTCACAACCACAACGCCTTATTATCCGAAAAGGCTTTGGCTACATGCTTGTGTGAAAAGCAAGCCAGAGAAGGCAGTGCTCCTCTTCTGAATTAGAAACCAAGCACCACCCTCTCATCATCGCATTCCTCCCGGGGGCTCCCTTCCTGTTTTGACACCTTAAATCAAAAGTTCTATTGGTTTTACTTAAAACACAGCCAGCTGTTGCCTCACCGGACCAGACCTGCCGGGTCGCTTGTTTTGCCTGTATTATCTTGGTAGAAATTGGCTGTGCCAAAGTCAGCTTCTCCACTGGTGACGTCCTGTATATCGTAGGTCGCGTTGTGGGACAGCTTGTTGCCGTTAATCTGATTGTTCACCGGGGGTCCACCGGTGGCTCTGGTGGCGGCGGTGGTAGTGGCCCCGGTGGTGGCGGTGGTAGTGGCCCCGGTGGTGGAGCGGCACCGACGAATATCCCGATTAATCCGTTGCCTTTTATTGTATTGTTCCCGATTTCATTATCATGGGCCCCATTGGTGATAATAATGCCGTTTCGTCCGTTTTCCTCTATGGTGTTGCCGTCTATCGGATTATTCGCCGGGGGTGCTCCGGGCGGGTCGACCGGAGAGGCACCGAGCCTTATTCCATTTAGACCGTTGTTGCTGATGCGGTTGTCCCGGATTTCATTATTATCCGCTTCTGTAGCAATAACGATGCCAGCGGCTCCATTTCCCTCTATGGTATTGCCAGTTATCGTATTGCTGTCAGAATCATTGAGCATTATGCCTGCCGGAGTGTTGTTGCTGATGGCGTTGCTCTTGATGAGATTATTGTTAGAGCCATAAAGAGACAAACCCCAGCTGTTACGAGTGGCGACAATCCCCTTGATGATGTTGTTATCCGCACCGATGAGATTAATGCCGACCTGGAATCCTTTGATCGTACCATTCTTGACGGTCACGCCAGTATGTTCCCCCAGTCGGACACCGACCTCAGTGGTGACAGGGTCAGTGCCGGGCGGTATTGGAAGAGGAGAGATTCCAATTATGGTATGACCGTTCAGGTTCAGGGTTATGTCGTCGGCACCGATAATAAAGCCGGTATCACTGAAGGTCATGTCGGAAGTAAGCGTGAAGTCTTCGGTCAGAGTGATTGGCGGGAGGTACGCGTAACCCAAAATAGCATCACTTTGCCCGGCGTAGGTATTTGCTGGTAGTTGGGCAGGAATCACGGAATTCGGATAGACTTCAACAACAGCCGCAACAGCTTCCTCACTCCACGGAACAAGTCGAAATTCGCCTGATTCAATGCCCGTCTGCAGAGAAGGGGAGGGGTGTGCTGTCACAAGGACAGCATCCACCACACCTCTGATTAAGGCATTGTAGGTATCCGATTCGGGTACAATAATGGGAAAACACTCTATACCGTAGGAATTTAGTGCCGCCTGCAGCCATGGTATTTCATTATCGGATCCAAGGCCTATTCTCGCGGGATTGTTAAGCTCGTCAATACTGTTATACTTGGACAAGACGACCAGCAGGCGGGTCTCAGTTGAATCGGTAACAACTGCAATGCTATTAGGGCTGCTGGATGTGCCTGACGGTTTAAATGCCACCACGGTGGTGTTTTGTGTTAGAGCAAGCAGTTCAGCATCACTAGCTGTAGCCGACGCTACTGCTGGGAAGCTAATGGTCCCAAATATTGCGAGAATCGTGAGGCAGGAAAGTATAGCACTGAGTCTTCTTGATGTAAGTCTGTTCATTTTTATACTCCTTTGGATATAAATTCTTATAATCCTAGGTCGTAATATCATTTAACTACTAACTTTGAAGATTGTGCTTGACAATTACCTGACTTCACACTAACAACAATCTTACATGTCAAAGATTGCACAAACTCACCAGGGCTGGCCCTCCGCCAACGTCCAAACCTTTATGAGTGCCAGTATGACTACGCCGGTAGTCAATCCTATCATTAACAACATTGCCAGCAATAATCCTATGGCTACGCGCCCTCCAGGAGACATATTCTTGGGTTCGATAACAGCCCTCCGCGGATTTGCTGGGTCATAGTAAACGGTTGCCGTTGTGTAAATACTTGAGACGCTGACTTAGGTTCAAGGTGTTAGCCACTATTGAGATGGTTTCCGATCTAGTGAAGTCAGATTTTCATTTGCCGTTGAATAACCTACCCAGGGGGAGAATTTACGGTACTGGGCTGTGACCTGAGCCTTGGTGAAGTTCCCACGGGAGGAGGCCAAGGATGTAGATGGCAAAAATGAAGCACCAGAGAATTTGAGAAAAGAAAACGAGAGGAGGAAATACACTTTCGATGAATAAGATGAAATGGTTTTCGTTAGCACCAACCCTAATGCTACTTCTCACGATCGGGGCTGCAGGTTGCGCTCAACCGCCACCTGCAGCCCCTGCGACGACTAATCCAGCTCCGACGCCGCCATGGCGCCGAAGGGGAATGCCACTCCATGGCTCACATTGACCTGAATGCCGACTCACTTATTCAGAATGTAAATGGCTCCCTGGGCGGCATCTACTCTGACCCGCTGCCCCGATCTAATCTTCTGTGTCCCGACGAAGGTATTCACTACCACTGGCAATCCATATTCCCTACCGACAATAGCTGCATGGGAAAGAGTCCCTCCCTTGTCGGTAATAACAGCTGCTGCTTTGTTAAAGCCTGGCGTCCAAGTGGCATCGGTGGCGGTGCACACCAGAATTTCACCTGGCTGGAGTCTGTCAAGCTCAGCATATTGTTTACAGACGCGAGCAACTCCTTCAGCCTGCCCAGGGGAGCCGCAGAGACCCACTATATCAGCACGAAGTTCTTCCGCCGTCACCGCTGGCATCTCACCGATAACGATTTTGGTGACAATAGGATCCCTCGATGGCAACAAATCCTCGGCTACTGCTTCTTCAAACCCGCCGGGACGATCGGTGTAAAGACGCTGTCTCCACTCGCCTTCCGCATTGAACCTCCTTACCCATTCCTCCCACTGAGCTCGGCGTCTCCTTGTCAGCCACCGAAAGTCTACTTGGTGTGGCAAAAGCATGTGAGCTTCCATTTCCCAAGGACCCAACATAAAAACATCTTCAGGCCGGTCTATAGCTCCTTCCTCGGCAAACCTCTTGCCTATCCCCAGATAGCCGCGACGGAAGAATGCATGTGAGGTGAACTCACAATAAAGATCGTGCTCTTCACTGTAGGTGCTGGCCCACTGTGCTAAAGTTATTAGTGACCTGAACCACTCGCTATCCTGCGGCGGCACCCTATTAAGCATCGCTTTGATTGCGCTCTCCCTCTTTGCTGAAACCTCCCTTCTTCTCTCATCCATAATATATTCTTTTTTCGTTGCTATGCCGCTAACTATGTAACTCTTCATCGTCTCTAATGGGATGCTCGGCTTCTCCAGCCAGTAGGGGTTGACGAGATCCATCATGCGGACTACCCTCCACCCATGAACTTGGAGGAAATCATTGTACTTCTTGAGCCATTCCTTCCCCTTAGCCGTCACTTCGAGTTTAGGCATTATAGCCTCGGGCTCATTCTCCCTGAATACATCGCCAAGTCCCATGTCAAGTGCCTGCTTGCTCAGCTCCCATATCTGCTTGTCAACTCGGTATATATCGTTATCAAACCCTCTCATCATGTCCTGAAACTCAGGGGACTGGTCATTTATGCCGAAGCGCTTCTTACACTCCTCTTCAAGGAGAACCCAAGCCATGTAAGAAGGCTGCATCCCGGTGAAATGTGCTTCCCACACCTTTTGAGAAGCTGTCTCAATGTCCCAAAGGTGATGCAGAAGATCAACATTCCTTGCCCCTTCAGGGTTAAATTGCTTAAGACGTTCGTACAGATCCTTCAACTCTTTCTTCTTCTTCTGCCAGAAGCCACCAAAGTCCTCAAGATAAGGACGTATTGCCTCTCTGAATCTTGCCTCCCGCCTTTTTATCTCCTCTGGATCTCTAACCACAAGGAAGGCAATGTAAAGCCCACCTTCCTTGTGCTTCCAGATGAAGCCACGGCAGGTGGGTATGCCCAGGTCTTCGTTAACCTCGGTAATGCCAAGGCTCCAATACCTGGCCCCGTGTTGGCTAAATAGTGGTGTAACCGGTGGTGAGGAATGTGTTTCGTCCAGAAACAACGAATGATACGTAGGTATATCAACCTCAGGCACGAAATCAGTCCCCGGACCTACATCCCATATGCAATTCGCCGACACTGGCTTTACAGCTTCCCATTTCGCCCATCTTGCTTCATTTTCCACTTTCTGCTCCTTATTTGGTTTTTTCGTCTGAATGCCTTGATCAACTTACTTGCTCATTTCCGCATCCCCTTAGAACTTAATTTGTATCCTTTTTATCCGGTCTTTAGCCGGTGATAGATCAATCTCCCTGAAACAACTTACTATCCTGTCGGCAAGCTGCTCACTGACTGACTGTGGCTTCACCATTGCCACCTTTGCTGGACGAGTTTGTAGTAGAAAGATGTTGTGTTGGAAGGGAAGACTGGGGTGAATAGCCCATTCTACATCCTGGGGTTGACCCAGCCGGTCTTCAAGCAACCTAGCCAGTTTCGCGATCTCCTTTATTTCTTCGTCGTTTACACATGAGACCTGACACATGTCTGAAGGAACCTCCTCCCACTCAGCACCCCTCCCTTTGCTCACTACCCGCCGTGACTTTTGACCCACTGTCCTCTCTATGATTTCAAGGCTCTGCTTGTCCACTACGAATCTATCCACGGTTTCTGCCCCACTAACGACCCCCTCTCCCAAACCCCAGTTAGCTTCCACAATTATCTTTGACAGGTCACCACTGACCGGGTCCACAGTGAAACCAATGCCAGCGGCCTTGGCGTTCACCATCTGAACCACACCAACACCAAGCATATCACCATCAATCGGCATCCCTTTATTGATGCGGAAGGCGATAGCTCGAGGAGTGAAAGCACTCGCCCATACCCTTTTCACCTTATCCAGTACCTCTTCCCGTCCTTGGACGTTTAAGTACGTCTCGAACATACCCGGCCGGCTTTCTGTTCCGGCTGACCTAACCGAAACTGGAACTTCAGGAATTCCCACTTTATCGGATAACCGCTCGTAATACGAAGCCACTTCTGTCTTCAAGTCTTTTGGAATTGGTTGATTTTCTATCATAGCGCGTATGTTTTGGCTTATCTCTTCAAAAACGGCAATCCCGGCATCCTTGAGCTCGCCCAGACTGCTAACATAGCTAGCTATCTCCTTCACGACTCCTGTTGCCTCCAGAAACTTCTTGTAAGCATCGAGTGATATGGCAAACCCGTACGGCACCGGCATTCCCATGTGAGTCATAGCGCCTAAGTTGGCACACTTCTTGCCCACCAGGCCGCTGTGTTCGCCACCAATCTCTTCAAACCAGAAAATCAGTTTGCTTGAACACATGACACCCCCCTTTTTTACAACAATATCTCCCCTTCCTCCTGAATAGCTCACCTACGATGCGGCAAATTCCCATACCTGTCGTTATCCTTCTTATTACCTCTCTTGGAAAACCGTGGTGTCACCATTACCCAAATTTCTACCTTTATCGGGCAGCCAGAAATCCCACCATCAATTCAATGAAACCATACACGTCTTCCTGTCTCTCTCTTGCTCTCACGCCTATCCCTTTAGCGACCTCTTTGTAGGAATCAATACGCTCGGGCTCGTCCATTGCCAACAACTGCTCGGGACTGAGTCCTCTCGCGTCCAGTTCTCTTTTTACGGAGTCCCTTACTTCAGCCAAGGTATCAGGCTCTTCGCTAAATTCATGAGGATAACGCGGGCCCTTTTTATCAAACTTGACGTACTCGTTCTTACCGCCGTCGTCAAGGAATCCTTCCCGTCTTTGCACTTCAGATTGCATCCCATATGACTTCACGCCGCTGTTTCTATCGATAATCAATAAGCTGGTCAATTCCCTTGGCTTTCGCCCGATGATAAACACTTCCGGATAGTCATTCCCGACTTCAAGTGCAAGTCTTCCACTGTTTTCGATTCTCTCGACAACATAGTATCGCAATAGCTCGGCGACATCACTGTCTAGACCGGCAACCTCCTGCCACTTATCGTTCCATCTAAACACGAGATACTGCTTTGATGACCTGACCCCACCGGGTGGTGGACAAACTCCAAACTTTGCCAGTTCAAACTGCATTTGCCTATCTACATCGCTGAAAGGCATTGCCTTTGTCGAGCCATCCTCATACTCGATTAATAAGCGCTTCGGTATATTCATCCCTTTACTCCTTTGCTTATGTCAGTTTGTTAGCGGAAGACTAACCTGGTAGCTTGATCATTTTCTCCAGTTCTCGCCAGATGCTCAGCGTGAATAAGTTCGTTCCCCCCCTTCTATGATTTCGAGGTGTCGTAACCTATTCCTGTCACCCTCGCTATCGCCTCCATGTTATCTACCTGGCAATGCACCGCCGTTATACAAACCTGAACACATCCCCTTTTCCCATCTACTTTACTCCTACAACAAAGTCTTTCAGCTCCGACCAGCTGTAGACCTTGTATTCAGCATCTGCAGAATCCCCACCATCAACATATCCAGCGAATTGAATTGTATGGAAGCCTCTCTTGCGGGTCGGCTCAATGTCAGTGACCAGCTTGTCACCAATGACAGCACACTCGTCTATTTTGAAGCCTCGCTTGGTTAGGTCTTCAATCACACAATCCCACAGTGTACCCGATTCCTTAGTTTTGCCTTCACAAGATAGGTCGGTACTAAAATCCAGCAGATCAGTCTTACCTATGGGCATAGTGACAAAGCGGAAGTATTGCGTCAGTCCTTTGACTCGCAGAAATGTAAAGACTTGGTGAGACGTAATCGGGCCCAATGTTTTCTTACCTTCGGCCACCAGGTCTAGCTCAATCCCTTGATCTCTTAACCATGGCAATGTATCGACAGCACCTCTCCCAAGCGAGAGCAATTCTGTCTCATATTTGCCGAAAACGGCCATAGCCTCTGTATCGCCATCAAAGACATATTCCAGGATTTCATTCCTGTGTCCTTCTTTTATAGCACCCATTGAACCATACTTCTCTTTCAGGCGGCGGTAACGTCGGATCTTTTCAGCAATTTCATCTGGCCTGCCCAGGTCTTTCATGATGGAACCAAAGTTAAGCTCATTACGTAAGCCACTAGGACTCATAAGACATTGACCGAAGTCAACCCCCAACCACCTCAGTCTCAGCGGTTTGAACACCATTTTCTTCCTCCTATGAACACCCGGTATTTATGAAAACACAACCCAATATAAGTCTATTTTGTCATCTCTTTAGAGGTTTTTCGATCAACCTGTCGTGGTATTGACATCCTAGGTTTTTAGCCGGTGGCATCTGCCTTAAACGTGCAAAGCTGCTCAAGACTGCTGGAAGAGGTTAATATACTTATCCCTGACCTTCTTCCGCAGTTCCTGGCTTGCCCGGTTAACGGGTGGGAATTGGTCTTTCCAATAGTACGGCTTGCATGCATTTATGACCAGTGCAGTCTCTGCAAAATCTCTCTTAGCTCTCCTTTCCGGTGGCACCCACGGACTTAAAGCACTGCCTCTGATTCCAGGAACCAGCTGTACTCCTGCTGAAGGATCCCACCTCGAGGCCACTGCCCACATCACGTCTTCCCAATTTGAAGGATCTATATCCTCATCTACTACGATGGCGATCTTCGTCCTGTAGTTTATAGCTGCCGCCAACGTAGCTACTTCGCCAGAATGTCCTGGGTACCCTTGTTTGATAGATACAACAGGGAAAGCCATACCATTAGTCCCATGTACCCATGCACCCATAATTCCTCTTTGGCCTGCCATCTCCAAGTAATGCCATAGCATAGTAGCCGAATGTATAGGTATTGGCCAATTGACACAATATGGTGGCTTTAGAGGAGGTTGCCCAAACATTATGGGGTCATTTCTATGGTATATGGCTTTCACGTGGACTACTGGCTCTTCTCTAACCCCAGAGGCATAATATCCGGTATACTCTCCAAATGGGCCTTCGTTCCTTTTTTCACGCGATGGCGGCGGTGCAAAGCCTTCTATGGCTATTTCAGCTTGAGCCGGTATAGGTAACCCTGTGTATTCACCTCTTATGACTTCAACTGGCCTGCCTTTTATATGTCCTATCCAAGAGAGTTCCTCTTCATGCCAGGGTATCTCCTGCGCACCAGCCCAAAATAGGAGTGGTTCCCCACCGAATACCATTACAACAGGACAATCTTCCCCCTTCGCCCAGTATTCCTCACGATGCGCTGCGCCATGCTTTTTGGGTGACATATAGAATGAGAGGACATCCCTCTCGTGTACCATTGAGCGATAAGTCCCAACGTTTATCCAACCGTCTCTGGGGTCTTTTGTGATGACCTCGCAACCTGTTCCGATATAACGCCCACCGTCCTTCTCGTGCCACTTTGGAGTAGGAAATATGGACAAGTCTATTTGGTCACCTGTAATTACATTTTCAGTGATAAATCCAGATTTGACCTCTCTAGCAGGAACCGGCTTATAGTTTATGAGCCTGTCTCTCCAAAGCTTAATAACTTCAATGTTTGATATACCCTCAGGATCGCCAAAGGCAAGCCTCTGCAATTTTGGAGTAACAAGGCAATTGGCAAGAATCCGGAGGTCTTTCGAGTACCCCTTTATATTGTTGAATAGCAGGGCACCGTTTGCCCGCCCGGCGATCGCTTCTTCAGCCATCAGTTCCGCGAGGGTACCAATTTCCAAATCCCAATCGGCTCCGTCTACTTTAGTAACCCATCCCCTCTTATCCAATTCCTCTGCGTAACTTCTGAGATCGTCAAAAAACATATTACTTGCCCTTCCTTTCCTTTTACTTTTTGCCGCGGTCTTCCAAGTTCTGCCCAAACCTATTACTCGTTCCCCCTCCCTTCCGTAAGGTCGCTGTTCTTTGATCGCGGTGCCTTTCAAAAGCTGGTTACTTTTGGGCCTACCTGAAAAGAAGAATGTATGCGTTATCCAGCAAGAATTAGTTGGCAATTGCTCAGAAACCCTCGTGTCACCGTCCATTCCTAACGTGAAGGTGCCGGAAGCGACGCTCACACAGAATTTCTAACGTGCTAATATTATAACACTGCTTGTCAACAGACCAACTCTAATCATATTATATGTGACCAAAAATATAATATTCAATCCTATTGGTGTCGACTTTGTGAACAAAAGACCGGTTTCTAACCAAAAAGAAGATTAACTAATCATGGAGAAGGTGCCCAAGAACCTTTACGACGTAGCCTGATTACTGCTTTGGTGGGGTTAAAGCCAGGCTGTATGGAGAAGACGGGTAGGAGTCAAGAGACTAATATCGAAAAGGTGTTGCGCCAGAGGTACCTTAAGTATATGGCTAGTAAAGAGGAGGCCCGGATTCTAGACGGACATTGCAGCAATAGCGGTCAGTCTGCTTCAAGCTCCCTGGGCAACCACCCGACCCGACAGATCAAGTGAGTGGCACGTAGCGTCCTTTCCTCACATCCAGGCAGATGAATGTTTCGCTATCCTTCACCCATTCCATCTGTGCCAGCTGCTTTGTCAAGAATTCAGAAAGATTATCAGTCGAATGAAATCGTGCCATGGCTACGATGTCAAACCGCCCGGTGGTACTTGACACCCATTTGATCTCCGGCTGATTGACCAGCAACTCCATGGCTGATTCCAACTTGTCGTGGGCGACATCAAGAGCAATCACAGCAGCCAGTGGAAAAGTGAACCTGACAGGATCGACCACGCCAACAATATGCAGCAGATCGCTTCTGATGAGCTTCCTCAATCTACGCCGGACAGTGGCCGAGCTTAGATTGAGCTGCTTGGCCAATGACTCACTGCTCTGCCGGGCATCTTGCCCCAGCAGTCTGATTAGCTGTTCATCCACCGAATCTGGCATGCTCATTTCTGGTCAAACTGTAGCATATTATGCCATGAGACGGCAAGCATTGTAGTGCTAGCTCGAGCTTCAACTGAAATAGAGGCGACATTGCTGAAACCATTAGGCTGATTGAGGACACAGAACGCTACTTTGGTACTTTCATGACGGGCAGGGGTCGTAACGAGCCTTATTGACCGATCCAGCATTCAAGCATTATTTCACTCTAAGTCAAGTCCTGTGGCCTTTATCCCTTTTGTTGATTCCTGGAACGTGTGGAACCAGTTGTTGAAAGAGCCAAAGTCTTCTCTCGCCGAGAAAAAGGAGAACGGAGCGTTTCCCAGTGTATTACGTACCAAATTCTGGTATTCGGAGAGCCTTCCTTCCCTTACATCATTGTCCTTAATTGCGGATGCAGCAACTGTCCCTGCAAAGCTTCCCTGTATCATCCCATGAATATTTCCCGCACCACCTGATGCATCCCCCACGAACATGATGTTCTGCTTGACCATTTTGCTGAAATACTTTCCATACTTTCCCGAAAGTGCTCTCGCAAACCCGCTGATCTCTAATGGGTACGCATTCCTGATCTTGCGAGAAACGATGTTGTCATCCCTCTTCTTCAGTTCGGAAAAGGCCGCAGCGGAGGGACTGCCAAAAAAACATAGCCTATTGCCATGAGCCCAGAAGCACTTGTAGTTCAACGTGGGATCGGAAGACAGAAAATGTTCAATCGCTCCGCTAGGCACGTCCGCATTCGCTAGCAGGTAGCTTACGCCGGCCCGTGTTTCGCCTGCTTCCCACAGCCCCTCTTTTGCGGCAAATCCATTGTCCGCCGATCTGATCCCGTCTGCACAGACAAAGATTTCTCCTTTAGCCGTAGGGATAATATCGGAGTTTGTTTCAATTCCGTCTACCCGCTCTAGCTTCCTCGTCAGGCTCAAGACTTTAGTTTTCAGATACAGCTTGGCGCCAGCTCGTACCGCTAATGCTGCTATCTCTTTTTCCAGAAGCTCTCTCATGACCAAATAGCCTCCTAGCGAACTCTTTTCTATGAGCTCACCGGATTCTGGATCGCACACCCTGTATTCTTTGACTTTGATCCATGGTACTACCCCACCTAAGGCGGCCACGACGGATTGGGCAAAATCTGACTCCATGAGCCACCCAGGGTCGTGTCTGGGTCGTCCGATGGCGCCATGCTCCTCAAAGATGGCAACCCTGCACCCGTTCTTTGCCGCAGTCAAAGCCGTATAGCAGCCGGCAGGACCTGCACCTATAACGATGACATCAAAATCGTTCATGCTCTTCTCCATTTCACCAGAGTTCGGTTGAATATTAGCAAGTAATAGATCAAGGGTCAACCTTCCTACCTACATTCGATCTCTCACCTAACTTAGCATATCACCAGACTCGATGGGCCTAACCGACTTAAGGTCTACGCAAAGGGGGCCTGCGTGACTGACGGTTTTATGTCGGGGCGTGTTTCGGGGAGATTCCAACTCTCCACCGTCCCCATCCCATCGCAAACTACGCCGCTCTGCGCTTTTCGTCATTATGTGCAGCTCTTTCGGAGGCAGCCTATGATAATTTGGATAGGGAACGAGCAGAATGGAAAGCTCAGTTGGAGCGAATAAGGGACATGTACAAATGGGGAGATATGTCCAGGGGAGATTACCTTAAGAAGAAGCAGACTGTCCTGAAAGAACCGAACGCTCCTGCCCCTGCTGAAAGCCAGACGAAAGCCTAGTTGGAAACAGGTGAAGAACTCCACCAAAGGAGAGCGGAACGCATACCATCGGGCCACATATAGCAGTTGTTTGCTAGACTGAGGCGCTTGGCCAATGCATCACGAATGAGTGTGTCATAAGTGGTAGATGATTGGAGACGAAGATGACGTTTAGCTCTGGCAAAGGCTTCTTCAAGGGTATTATCTGCCCAGCGGTAAATATCACTTTCCACCAGCATGTTGGCGTAAATACCAATAGAATAAAGAGCATTATAGGCTATGATGGCATTTGGGCTGTCATGGCGGCGCCCATAGATAGCGAGGGATAGTTCACCAATAATGCCATCGGAGGGTGGCAACCGTATAGCCAGGTAACAAGTCCTGGTTGTATATCTCTCTATCTTGCGGACGAAAGAAGCCAAGTCAGGGCTAGCATACATCGCGTGAGCACAGACTGTGACGTCATGTGGTTCCACAATAGCGTCTTCCCAGGAAGATTGGGTTATCTGTATATTGTCTAGCTTTGCAGAGGCAATATTCCTGTGAAGATTATCTACCATAGCACTAGATGGTTCAACGGCAGTAACGGTTTTAGCTGTCTTGGCCAGAGGGACAGTCCAGCGTCCACTACCCGCACCTATGTCGAGAACGGTAGTCTCGCCATCAATTCCCTGTAAAATTAAGTCAAGAAGTGGATCAGGTCTTTCATTCCTTTTGCGCGTGTCAGCCATATACCTTTTTGCCAGTTCGCTATTGGAGGTAGGGGGACCGGCCAATACAAGTTCGCGCCATAATCTAAGCCAATCAGTCTCCATCAAGAATGATCACTTTCCCACAATTTTGGCGACCATTTCTAACTATCACCAATACCATCTTATAAATCTGTTTTCCAAGCATGACCACACTTAGCACACCTGCAATATAGAGTATTCGATATAGTGAATACCTTTACGTCCTCACTTCCACACTTAGGACATTTCATAGCTCATACTTCTTTTACGCTCATCAATTTTGGTATATTGGATTACCAATTGCAAATCTCATTCTATTACTTGAGTCCCTGGTGCAAATGTGTAACTGGGGTTGGCATTGTGAAGTCCTGCGCGTCCGGGCATACCAAACGTGGAAGTGGATTGAACATTCCCCGGTTTTGTGTCCTGATGGAAATTTTAGATCACCATTTATTTGAAGCAGGTCCTCCTGTTCTACGATGCAGTGCCTCTTCTTCCAGCATCCTTGCTGCTGCATGCAAGCGGTTATGTACTTGCAGTTTCCCCATTATGTTGCGCAAGTGCACCTTGACAGTGTTTTCTGTAATACATAAGGACGAGGCTATCGCTCGGTTGTTTGCGCCCTTGGCTACTAATACCAGAACTTCCTTTTCTCGCTCAGTGAGTTCAAAGCCACCCCTCCGATGTATACGCTGCCTCTCTGGAAAAGATTCTGCAAATTCTTCGAGAACTTGAGTTGCTACCATAGGGGATAGTACAACCCCTCCGCTTGCCACAAGGAAGATGGCCTTCACCAGGTCTTCTATTGCTACCTCTTTGCTAACATACCCCTTGGCTCCTGCTTTGATAGCGTAATAAACATCCTCTTCCCTCTCTGAATGAGTGAGCATGAGTACCTTTGCCTTGGAGCCACATTCATGGATGTGCTGAATAATCTCGACGTAGCTTGGTTCTCGTAGTTCAGTATCTAGAAGAACAATATCGGGCAACTTTCTCCAGACATTGATTTATATTACTGCATGGTTCTACCACCTGGATGCCTAGCTGTTCACCAAGTATCTTTGATACCCCGACGCGCCAGATTTCGTGGTGATCTACCACCAACACCTGTAGCATATTGGCCCCTCACAAAGATACAGCGCCCCTTTATATTATACTACGACTAATCATATGGTGAAACCATCACAAGCAGCGGCTGCGAGTAGTAACCCAGGGAGTACTCGCACGTCATTAAATTAACCCTCGTTTGGTATAGCTTTTAAAGCCATACGGACATAGTATCACCACAGGGGCCGGTAACCCGAGCAAAACCGTCAGGGTCCTCAAGGTCGCCCAGATTCTTCGGATTCATGCTGTGCTCGATGACGGCCTCAGAGTATATCTTTCTCATCTCCTGCTTAATTAGTTCCTCAAACTTCTCCCATGATGAAGTCATGTTCACCTCCTGTCTTACCTGGCTCTAGCTGGAATTACTTTAGACAGGGAGTCGGCCAGACTACTTACAATATCGCTGTTGTAGCGCTCGATATTCCCCTCATCACAGAGCCTGGCCAGCTCCGGGTCTATGGGCAACTGCGCCAGCAGGGGGGCCTGGGCGGCACGGGACATTTCCTCGCCCCGGCTCTTGCCAAAGAGCTCTATCTTTTTGTCTATCTCAGATACATACAGGTAGCTCATATTCTCAACAACGCCCAGCACAGGTTTACTCATTTGCTGGGCCATCTTGACCGCTTTTCTGACTACCATCGTGGTCAAATCCTGAGGGGTAAAAACAATAATCACCCCTGAAATTGGGAAGGACTGCATCACCGTAAGCGGTGCATCCGCAGTACCTGGAGGCAGGTCTATAATCAGATAGTCCAGCTTTCCCCAGAGCACCTCCTCCCCAAATTGGGTAATCGCTTTTCCGATCAGGGGTCCTCGCCAGATAACAGCATCATCCTCGCTGGGCAGGAGGAGGTTGATGGACATGATTTCAACTCCTGACCTCGACAGCACCGGCAGTATCCCACTTTCGTTGCCGCCTGGCCGAACGTTGAGGCCGAACATCTTGGGTATGCTCGGGCCGGTGATATCGGCATCCAGAATGCCCACCTCATAGCCCTGGCGCTTCAGCGCGATGGCAACCAGGCTTGACACCAGCGACTTGCCCACTCCTCCCTTGCCGCTCATCACGGCGAGGATGTGGTCAATCTTGTTCAACTCCTTTGCCTTGAAGTCACTATACTCCACCTTGACTTCATTGACTTCAGGCAGCTTCTCAATAGCTTCTCTGGCTTTGGCTTTGATCCAGTCCTGCGCCCCTGGAATCAGGCCGGTGGACGCCAGGGCAACATCTACTTTACCATTGGAGATGGTTATATCGCGCACCAGGTTCAGCCCCACTATGCTGCGTTTCGCAGCGGGCACCAATACGGCTTCAAGGCTTTCAATTACCTGCTCCTTTGTTGGCATAGGTTACCTCCGTTCCTGAATACATTAATTTGTTAGACTTTCTTCTGGCATGAGAGACCATACGTTCTTCTACCCTTTGCTGATAACGTAAATAGCCCATTACTGGCTACCCTGGATACTATTTCATCTTGCCTCATGTGGTGGTCGCTCACCGATAAAATGCCTTTTCGTTTTAACACCCGGTGCAACTCTTCCAGCACTCCGTTCGGGTTATCCAGGTCGTGAAGGATATCGTACAGAAGAACCACATCCAAGCTATCGGGCTGTAATCCAGTCTTGCTGTCGGAGAGGATGGTATGCACATTCACCAGTCGTTTCCTGGCTGCTATCCTTCGAACCGACTGGATAGCAAGTGGATGGACATCCAGAGCATAAATCTTCCCCGACTTACCTACCAGTTCAGCAAGGGGTACAATGTAACTTCCGGGACCACAGCCATAATCCAAGACGTGGAATCCTTCTTTAATGCCTACCTCTTCCAGGACACGAATGCGGGGTTTGATGAAATCCCGAAATTTATAGGACAAAGACATGAGCCTGAAATCAACATTGGACTGAGGACAGATTGCCTCTCGTCTAGGCATGTGGCTCCCTCCTGGGTAACTCCCATTTAATTTAATGGTCACATATGTTATCCCCGGTAGCTAGTAGACCATTCACATAACTCAGAACCGCCTTCTCCGGGTCGCTTTCCATGGCACCGATGATGACCCCGATGCGATTTTGCTGGAAAAGGCTCTGTGCCCGGGAGCCCATACCGCCGGCAATCACAAAGGCGACACCTCGCTCCGCCAGCCATTGGGGAAGAAGACCGGGCTGGTGACCCGGTGACGGGATAAGCTCTTTCCTGATTATCTTCTTACTTTCCTCGTCAACGTCGATCAGGGCAAAATGCTCACAATGACCGAAGTGTGGCGATACCATACCGCCGCTTATTGGTACGGCATACTTCATAGATACCTCCGTTTACTGATTTACTTTGAGTTCGTATTTGGGATTCCCGTCTTCAAAAGATATCCTGACAGTCACCTGTTTCCCCTCAGCAAGATACCTCTCTGATTCGTCACGCAGCTTCTGCGACTCAGGCGATTTCAAGAAAGATACCAGCATCTCAAATCTCTGCGCCAACGCCTTATCGTCTGACCCGGCTCTCATTAACTCAAGAAGGCACCTATCAAGCTCCTGCTCAGCCAGGCACTTGATACATTTCCCCGGCACATTACTGCTTGAATACCCTGGCTTGAGGTCAATCGGCTCCACGTTGTCTATCCTCCCTAGTGCCGTCAGCAGGGATCCCCGGTAGAACAAGGCGGCGCACCGCAACGCTCATCCCGGCCACAGCAAGTAGTGCCGGGAGCCCGAGTAGTCGTCCTGACCATATTGGGTGAGGACATGAGCCTCTCCAAGTCATCACTGCCGCAATCGGGGCAGCGAGGTGGCTCCTCGGCACCCCGGATAAGTACCTCTGACACCTTGCCGCACTCTCGACACTTAAAATCGTAAATTGGCACCGCCTATTTCCCCTCCTTTCAAAACTTGTTTCATATGAGACAGCCTGCCTCACGAGCTAACACTTCAGGTGGGGCCGCTCGGAGCACAGGAGCCGCCAGAAGCTGTGGCAAAGGCGGAGAAGACGCGGCGCGGATTCTCTGTCCCACACCTGGGACATTTTACTTCCCGGTCGCTATCGCTCATGCTCCGCCGTAGCTCGAAGCGCTCACTGCATTTAAGACATCCGTACTCATAGATTGGCATAGTCTGTCACCTCTGGCTACCATTCCCCAGCATCGCCGACAGAGTGCGCCACATTCTTTCTATCGCTTGAGTGACTCTGCCCCTGGAATATTCCACCACCGGTACCCCCCGGACGATTGATTCAGTAACAAGGTTATCAAAAGGAACCCTCCCGGCTATCTCTACTCCCAGGCTAAGACAGTTATTTTCTATCTGCCGGCTGTTTTCCTCGTTCAGGTCGCACTTGTTGATGCATACCTTGGCCGGGACGCCGAAATGCTGGCACACGCCCAGGACTCTCTCCAGGTCATGTATCCCGGATAACGTCGGCTCAGTAACCAGAAGAGCCAGGCTGGCCCCGGAAAGTGATGAGATTACCGGGCAGCCGATACCGGGCGGGCCGTCACTGATGATGAAATCTTTTCCCTCTTTATCGGCAGTCTGTCTCGCCCGCTGCCGGACCAGCGCCACCAGCTTCCCTGAATTCTCCTGGGCAATGCCAAGTTTGGCATGAACCAGCGGGCCATACCCGGTATCGGAGATAAACCAACGCCCAGCCATATTTTCTTTCATAGTGATGGCTTCAACCGGGCAGATGCGAGAACAGAAACCACATCCCTCACAGGCTACCGGGTCAACTCTGAAATCCTTGATAGCATTAAAACGGCACAACTCCTGGCACAGTCCACACTCAGTGCATCCGTCTTTGTCTATATAGGCCACCTGTCCGCTCCAGAACTCGTTATTCTCCCTGACGGTGGGGCTGAGCAGCAGGTACAGGTCAGCCGCATCCACATCGCAGTCAGCCAGCACCTTGCTTTGAGCCAGAGCAGCCAGGGAACCAACGATGCTGGTCTTTCCGGTGCCTCCTTTACCGCTTAATACGACTAACTCTCTCATTTGCTATCTCCCGAATTCCGTCAAATAGCGCCACGAAACGCTCTTTCCACTCTGGCATACCCTCAATCAAGGGAATCCCCCTCGAATACAGGCGGGCAATCTCGGTATCCAGGGGGACGGTGAGCAGAACAGGGATATTCTCTTTTCGGCAGTATTCTTCTACTCCGGCGTCGCCGACACCGGCACGGTTGAGGACAACGCCACAGGGTATGTTGAGCTCCCTCACCGTTTCGGCGGCAAGCATGAGGTCGTTGAGCCCGAACGGAGTCGGCTCGGTTACCAGCAGACAGAAATCGCTTCCTTTAATTGCTTCGACTACCGGGCAGGATGTGCCCGGCGGAACATCTCTGATGACTACGCCATCGCCATTGTCTTTGCCATATTCTTTCACCTTCCTGATAACCGGCGGCGCCATCGCCTCACCCACCGTGAGTATGCCGTGTACAAGACCGATGCCATCCGAGCGCCCCCACTCAACCACGCCTGTCTCCCTGGTCTCTTCAGCGATAGCCTTCTCCGGGCAGAGGTAGCTGCAGGCACCACACCCGTGGCAGAGCTGGGGAAAGGTCAGCACATGATTGCCCAGTACGGCAATGGCGTGATAGACACATACCTGAGCGCACCTGCCGCAACAGGTACATTTATCCTCTGTAACCTTGGGTACTTGGATATGAACTGGTTCACTGCCGACAATTACTGGCTTTAGTAGAATATGGTCGTTGGGCTCCTCGACATCACAGTCAAGAAGCACGACCTTGTGGCTATCTTTCAAGGAGAGAGCAAGACTAGTGGCTACCAGCGTCTTACCCGTCCCGCCTTTACCGCTGGCGACTGATATTAACATTTTTAGCCTCTGACCATCTTTACCCCACATTTGGGACAGCTCACACCGTAACAAGGTATTCCCTGCTGATGAGGCACCTTCTCGCCACAGCTAGGGCACACACAGTTGCCGCCGGGTCCTGCCCCCGCTCGATTCCCTTTCATTCGACCGCTCCTCTGCGCCGAAGTGCGCGGAGGCCCGGTTCCATCTCCTTTGGGCATTGCGCCACCTCCTCAGATTCTTTCAGTGCATTTAGCTCAGCCCTCGACCTCAGAACTGAACATTCCCTTCACTTTTCTTTTCTAGCCCATCAATACGGCGCTGAATGTCAGCCAGCTGCTGTGCCATTGCCTGTGACTGCGCTTTAAGCGTCTCAAGCTCTTGCTCTGGACTCTGCGGCTGGGGTATTGCACTCACCGGCGGGGTCATGCCAAACCCCATACCCATTCCTCTGCCCATCCCTCTCCCCATTCCCATACCTCTGCCCGCGCCAGGGCCACCTCCTATACCAGGCCTTCCGCCCACACCAAAGTGGTCGGGTACATTGGGCTGGGCGCTTGACTGGAACCTACCCGACCGGTAGCCTTCGATAGCGTCCCTTATCTTGCCGGAAACACCGGTTATCACCCGGATGCCAGCAGAGGACAGCACTTGATAGGCGTTAGGGCCGCAGTTTCCGGTCAGGACTGCCTCCACGCCCTTATCGGCAATCGCCTGAGCGGCCGAAATACCGGCTCCACCGGCTGCCATGGCACTGGAGTTGTCCACCGCCTCAAATTCCTTCGTCTCCGCGTCGGCAACAATGAAATACTGACACCGCCCGAAGCGAGGGTCTACCCCGGCATCGAGACTAGAACCCGCCGCCGAAATTGCGATTTTCATGGCCTCCTCCTCAGTTATTCCTTTTGCTTGCTCTCCAGGTCACGCATCCTGGCTTCAATCTCCTCTAGCTGCCCCTTTACCGCCTCCGCCTGGTCTCTCAAATAGTCAAGCTCATCCTCTTTGGTCATTTGAGGCGTAAAGGGTGTATAGCCAGGGGCGGCTGGTTGACCATAGAAGGGGGCCTGGTACTGCCAGGGCGCAGGCGCGCCAGCGCCACTCAAAAAGTAGCCGCATCGCGGCAGTCCACCTCTGCCTATCCCCACGTAGGGCCAGGGAGGCGAGGCACCACGGAAACCGAAACCCATACCTCCACCAAAGCCGCGGCCGAAGCCTCTTCCTCGTCCAAATCCATTAGGCATTTTTCACCTCCTGTTTCTTCAACTCTTCAAGTCTCTTCGTGATGCTTTCCAGTTCACACCCAAGTATTCGTGCCTGCTCTTCCAGCATGGCTATCTCTTCTTCCTTGGGTACGGGTGCCCACGCCCAGGCAAAAGGTGGAACCCACCAGTGCCTGTGCCCGCCCCCTCCCCATGGATGCCAGTATCCATAACAGGGCCACATATCTCCCACCTCCACAAAGATTTCTATTTGTGCTTCTACCACCAAGAGTACCAGTACGGTCTACACCAGCGCCAGCCGGAGCCTCTACCTCTGCCGCGCCCCCAGCCTCTCCAGCCAAAGCCAGACCACCTTCTTCCCGGTATCGGGTTGGCAAAGCCGGGCCGGCCAAAGCCAGCACAGTAGCCAGCTCCCCTTCCCGTCATCGGTCCTATCCCCCTTGGTCCAGTCCCATCTCCGAATGGCATTTACCTCACCTCCTTCACCGGATATTCATCTGTTTTCGCTAGCACTAACAGACAGGCGCTCCTGGCAATCCGGACAATATCCAGCAAGACGAACCTCAGCTTCGGTCACCCTGAATCCTTCTTTTCTGCTAATTTCGTCTCTAAGCCTGTCACTGGACGGACATTTGAATTCAAAAACCCGACCGCAGCCCAGGCATACCAGGTGGTGATGCTTGGCTTGAGGGGCCGGTTCATAATATCGGCGACTGCCAAACTGGTGCTCCTCGACCAAGCCCAGTTCCTTGAACAGCTGCAAATTACGGTATACAGTGGATAGGCTGATGCTGGGTGCCCTCTGGCGGGCCTGCTGGTAGATCTCATCGGCGTCCAGGTGGCCGTCAGCACACTGCAGGATTTCCTGCATTAGTTCACGCTGCTCCGTGCTGCGCCGGTTCAATGTTTATCTCCTGTTCCTCATCATAGTAAGTTGGCGAATTCCTTTAATCTGCCGGTAGGTGGCTCCCTCACTCACGCAACGGAGGGCCAAGTCCGGGTCAATTACCTTCGTGCCTGATATGGCATCAATACCATAGTCAAAGAGAATGGGAGACAAGGGGGCAGTATCTCCAAGTATCACCACGTAAGCATCGGGATTGCATAGTTGCAGTAAGCGCTCAATGGTGTGGTTGGTAAAAGCGGTACCGGTGATACCCACGACATCAGCCTGCGGGATGAAATCCTCTGCCTCAGCTTCGGCGAAGTCTCCTTCCCTTGGATTCTTCTCGATTACCCAGAGTTCTTTCACCACCTCACGAAGCTTGGGTATAAAGGGGAAATGGCCCACGATGGCGACTCTCCTATTCCTTCCTTCCTCAGCAATAAGGTCCCGGGCATTGAGGCTCTGGCAGCTCCCTTCGTCAATCTCGAGGAGCGAGTTGATGGTAGCCACGCCAATAGCTGCTTCAAGAATACTTTCCGAATAACACATTCGAGCCAGATGCAAGGCATTTTTCTCCAGCAGGAACCCGGGCTCCTTTATCTTGATCGATGGTTGTTCCTGCCGAAGGGCGTCTCGTGGAAGCGTTGCCGCCAGGCCGCAGTTTCGGGTCAGCACCGCGGTATGGAAAAGACCCTGGCGTATGTCTTTTACGCTAGCTTCCGTATCCAATATTGCCAGCAAATCATCAAGGACTTTCACGTTGTAAGACTCCTCTACCGGCTACGTCCTCCCCGGTGGCGCCTTCCCCAACCACGCCGACCCCATCCCATTCCAGGTGGCAGAAGCGGCATAATGCTCGGCGTGTCACACTTAGGGCAAAGCTCAGGTGGAGCAGTAACCAGACTCTCAAAGGGCACATCCCACTCATGGCCACTTATGCATCTGAAGCGGCGCACCGCCATCTCAAAATTGCCGCCCTCAATCCGTATTGCCTTACCGTTAAGTAGAGCGTCGGCAATTTTCTGCCGGGCTGAATCCAATATGCGGGAGAAAGTGCTCCTGGAGATGTTCATCTTCTGGGCGCATTCCTCCTGCTCCAGCCCCTCAAGGTCCTTAAGCCGAATTGCCTCCGCTTCTTCAACAAGAAGGTGTACTTCTTGCAGACTGGCCAAGGGTATCCCGGCGGGCTTGAAATAGGTTATTGGTGGTACGAAGCTAACGCGCCGCCACAGTTGTGGTCTTCCCATAAACGATTCTCCTATTATTGATGTTTTGTGCATAACATTAGTGTATTGCACATATGCTCATAACCATAATACACCTTATGCCCCTCTTTGTCAAGCCCTGCAATCGTCACCTTATTTTATTCACCCAGCGCCAGTTTGACTGCAACCTCAGCATGTATTCGGGTCGTATCGAACAGCGGGACCTCCACATCACCAGAGCGGATGAGTAAGGGTAGCTCAGTACAGCCCAGAACGATTCCTTGGCGCCGTTGACTCTATCGAGTGTACTTCTGGGAAAGGTGCTAGGAGGTGCCGTCTTCGGGCTGATGATAACGGCGGTGGTGACCCTGGTGTCTGTCATCGCCTTGGGGCTTTACCAGGTTAACGTACTCTATCTTCTCCTGACTTTAGTGCCATCGCTGCTGCTGTTCTCTGCTCTGGGGGCCCTGATATGCGTTCTGGTCAGGGAGGTGTTTGAGGCGCAGACACTGGCCAACCTACCCCGCTTCCTGATGGTTTTCTTAAGCGGTGTTTTCACCCCAGTCTCATCCCTTCCCCTGATACTCCAGCAGATTGCCTATGTGCTACCGCTTACCTATACCGTTGATGGGATACGGCAGGCTTTTGGCAGCACTGGGATAGTCAATATGGCTATTGATATCCTGGCGCTTATAGCTCTTATTCCGATTCTGATTCTGCCGGCGACAAGGCTGCTGGCGAGAAGATTTACTTAATCATGAGGCGTGAGATGCTGCAGATTGAACTGGTTCCGGACCTCTCTCACTATATTGAAACGGTAGCCGGAAGAAAATATGAAGATACCTTAAAGCAACTCCTTGCTCCAAGAGAAACAAGCAAAGAGCTCGAAGAGAGACTTGAGATTTTGAGGCTTTTTCTACAGACCACGGATTTTGGAAAGCTAAGGGCGGAGTCTGAGAAATGGCTGGTAAAGGGCAAGGTGGTCAAGTTCGTGATTTATGGACACTCGCCTACCAGCCTTTAATCGAACCCATGACTGAGCGTGAACTTGAAGTGTTGCGCTTGCTTGCTGACGACCTATCCAACGAAGAAATTGCGAGAAAGCTTGTACTCACAGTGAGTACAATTAAGACCCATGCTCATAATATCTATGCTAAGCTGGGTGTCCGCAATCGTGCTCAGGCAATCAAACGGGCCACGTCCTTGAATCTCCTCTAAATGAAGCCTTCGACCGTCTTAAATATAATCCTCTAAATCGATCCTTAGATGGATGCCGCTCAATCCGTCCGATTTGTAAAATAGACCCAGGTAAGATAAGATTGCCAAATCGGAAGGACAGTAGTGAGCGTAAACAATAGCCAGATAACGCGATATGAAATTGCGGTGAGGGGTCATCTTGACGGGCACTGGTCCGAGTGGTTCAACGGCATGGAAATTCGGAATCTACCCGGAGGGAAGACTGTTTTGTGCGGCCCTGTTATTGACCAAGCGGCATCGCATGGTCTATTAATAAAAATCCGCGACTTGGGCCTGCCACTGCTATCTGTCCATATTGTCCAACCTGATCGAAAGGAAGCGCAATGAGAATGAGCCTACCTTGGTTTGAGGATGCAAGTCTAGGCTGATCGACACTAAGTACTCAATCCTTGAATCCGGGGACGAGTTCGAAAGAGTGACAAAGTTCTGGTGCAGCTTATATTAAAAATTAAGGGGGTGTAGCCATGAAGTATCAATTAAGGTGGGATTTTCCTCGTATTCTGGTGGCTGTTTTGACTATTGTCGGCATTGTTACCGCAGCTTTGAACTTAACGTTCGGCGGCTTCACACCTATTATGTGGTTTCTATTGGCTCTTATCGATTTACTCATCGTAACCTGCCATGAGGTGCTGATGATAAGAATCTCTTTGGAAAGCAAGAAATAGAGTTGCAAGATGCAATCAGAAGATTTGGTAAGGTCTTTTCTATTAGAAACATAGAGGTAAAAATACCACCGAAATATAGGAGCTTTTTATTATGCTTTTATCATCTCAGAGCTATAATTGAATACCAACTCTAACTAGGCAACAACCATTAAATAACAAAAAAGAAATAATCAGGATTATAGTATTTACCAGGGCACACATAAATCAGGATAAAGGAGGTTTAGAAAATAGATATGGGCAAAGAAAAACATGAACCTGGGGGAAAGAAACAGCCCAAAGACCAAACAAAGTCGACGGCGTCACGCTGGTTATTAATGAGGAGACGACCATCGATTCCAGCGATTCTGAACCCAATCAGAAGGCTGTTTGAACCCCCTCAAAGACTTATCGGACCCTACGTCAAGAAAGGGCAGGTGGTTGCTGACCTTGGTTGCGGCTCAGGTTACTATACGCTCCCTTTGGCTGAACTCGTTGGTCCCGAAGGAAAGGTCTATGCGGTTGATCTGGGCAAAACGAGTATCCGAACGCTAGAGAAAAGAGCAGGTAAAGGTGGTTACCGCAACATCGAAGCACATGCTTCATCTGCCTCCGACGTGAGCTTTATAAAAGACAGGTCGGTTGACTTCATTCTTGCCAATGGCCTATTGTGATCTATGGCTGACGACAGACAGTTGTCTGTAAAAGAAATGAAGCGTATCCTCAAGTCAAGTGGACAGGCATACCTTAGCCTGGGTGCTGGGCCTCCTCTGGGTTATGTAGACCAAGCGGAGTGGGAGAAGATACTTGAAGGATTCAGAGTCGAACGAGGGGGGAGTTTCCAAGAAAAGTGGGCTGTGGTGTCCTTAAAACAAGACCTGTAAAGCCATAGGAGGTGAACATGACCTGGTATGCCTCTCTGGCCTATTTCTTTGCCGGTGGCTTCCTTACCAACGGAATACCCCACTTCATACACGGCATATCGGGGAAGAAGTTCCCAACCCCTTTTTCCAGGCCTATGGTTAAGGGAGAATCATCACCGGTGCTCAACGTTATCTGGGGAGTGGTCAACTTCCTTATTGGGTACGCGTTGGTTTTTGGTGTTGGTAAGTTCCAGTTTGGATTTAGCCTAGATACACTAATGCTAATTCTGGGTGGTGTTGTTGTGTCTGTGGTGCTAGCTCTGATTCTTGGGCGTATGCCAGAACATTGAGATGGCCCGGCCGTGTTTTCAATTGACCGATATTTCCCGTGACGCGGTGCATGTCAACCGCAGCCGAAGGAGGTTATTATGTCGTTAACATTTCGCGAACTTCAACAACTCCATGAGCATGCTGCGGCAGGTCAGGCATTAAGTACATGGATTGCTGGCGCGGAGGCTGTTGCCTTGCTTATTGGTGCCGTCGAATCTGGCATCATACATGCCTTGCGAACGGTGAATGCTCCTCAGCAGATTGCGGTTGCCTACTTGAACCTGATTTCGAAACTATCCAATTTGGTTTTCTGTTCGTAAATTCAATAGCCTTCTAAGATTACACCCAAGCATCCCAACCAGAGGAGGGCTTTTTTATTTCTCTCACTTCTTTAAAGGTCACTTAATACTAAATGCGCATTTTCCCGGCTCTCTCTGTCAGGAAGATACGCCCATCAGGGGCAAATGCCATCTCCCAAGGGGCTTCTCTCCTTCAGTCAGTTGACCAACGGCCTGCTGATTTGCATCTAGGCCGCCATCTTCCCGGTTCATTCTTCAAAGGCTGGACCATTGATGTCCGCATTGTTATTGTAGCCATAACTCTCCCAGTAACCGCGAAAATTGGTGTCATCAGATACCTCTATCCTCGTAACCCACTTGGCCCACTTGTAGCCGAATTTGCTCTCGGCAACTACCTGGAAAGGGAACCCCCTTTCTGGAGGCAGCGTAATATCGTTCAGCTTTAGAGCTATGATTATATTATTGGTGTGGATGTAACTTAAATCCAGGGATGAATAGCCCTGGGGTACTTCAGCTGTGTGAAATATGGCAATCTTAGCCTCTGGTTTTACCCCGGCATCATTAAAGATGGAATCAAGAGTCGGGCCTGTCCATTTAGCCGTGAAGTTCCACCCCTCCACACAGTTTAAGTCCATAAGCTTTGATACTTGCGGATATGCCAGCAGGTCATCATAGCTCAGGCTCAATGGCCGGTCCACCAATCCATCCACAACCAGCTTATAGGTTCCCCGGTCAATAACCTGTGTGCCGGCCAAAGCGTTATTGCGCTGTTCCCTAATGGGGGTCAACTTTTTACCCATAAATTCAGTAGCTTCCACTTCGCTGGTGGGTAGTGTCGAAGGCGGCTTACTGCATGACAACATAAGAACCGGGATGATGGCTAATATAGCCGTTATTACTACAAATTTAATCTTTATGCTTACCCTCCCAGGCGAAAATATTCCAAGTACATAATTATTGCCATTAGGCATGCCCCAATTACAATCAAAATAGTGTTGGTCAGCCATGCCCTGGATGGGTTGTTTTGCGATACCCTTAGTTTTATATTGATGAGCACATGCGACAGGAAGAAGAAAGCCAACGGCCCATTAGTGGCTCGATGGACAGCATCGGCCAGCCTGCGGTCAACAAGGCCGCCGGTCAGACTGTAAATTATTCCGGTTTGAGTAATGCCCCAGCCGGAGACGACAAGGACTATAATACCAACTAACAGGACCCAGGCACTGGTTCTGGCCAGCGTTTTCAACCGGAGGTCAGCTTTGTTAACTTCTAACGCGGCATGTTCCATTGTTATCTACCTGAGCATTCGGATATGAAGCTTGCCAAAGTTTCATTGTTGGGATAGCCTCTGAATCACGGGGATTGCATCCCCAATGTTTATGGCATAGCCCATCCCTTCTACGCCCGCCGTGGAAAGTTTCAGGCTGGTAATGCCAACGACCTCTCCTGCCAAGTTGACCAGCGGGCCGCCACTGTTACCGGGATTGATGGCGGCATTGGTTTCAATAAGGTTGGAGTATGTTTCACTCGAAGACATTTGTATGCTCACACCAAGGCGGCTGACGATACCGTCTTTAACACTTATCCCGAGCCCGAGAGCATTCCCCACGGCCACCACCCAGTCGCCAACCCTTAGCTTTGAGACATCACCGACTTCAAGTGCCGGCAACTGTCCGGCGTCTATTCTGAGTATCGCAATGTCGGTGGCAGGGTCTGTCTTTATATCTACTGGACTATAAGTAGTGCCATCTTCGAGCTGCACCGTAATGGTTTGCGCCCCTTCAACAACGTGATTATTGGTCACGATGATACCGCTTCCGTCAATAACCCAGCCGGAGCCGGCACCCTGTACCGTACCCCGAACAAACCTGCTACGAACGACGGTTTCGGTGTTAACGGCCACTACTGATTGCTTGACGAGGTCGGTCAAATCGGCAAAGCTGGGCAGGGCAACCAGTACTTCACCTGGCTGTGGAGCCGGGACACTGCTTTGTGGGGGTGCCTGGCTAGGGGTCTGAGGATTGGAGATGGGCGCAGTGCAACCAACCAGTGAGATGATACACGTGATAATAACGAGACAAGAAAGCAGGTATTTATGCCTCTTCATAGTTAGTCTCCTTCTTCCGGGGATTTGCCAAGACGTAGACTTCGCTTACCACCTGCCCATCCCTGGCCAGTACATGCGATGTGTGGCCCCGAGGGCAGCGACAACGATAATGCAAAGCACGGCACCGACGAAAGCGGCCAGGAAAGACCGTTTGGCGACATCTTCAAGCTCTTCACCTCTTCCCAAGAAAACCCAGAATGTGATGACACCTACGGGCGGAATAAAGAATGACATGATGTATACCAGATACTTGACCCAACCTGACATTTTAGACCCCCTTGAATTTATATTCTCTCCTGTTGAATTATTGTGCATCATAATTATCTACGCTCGTTGTAAGCGTCCGAAGGGACTAGCTTATAACCCTCCTATGGAAGCCACGGCAACCAGCCCAGAGGAACATGACACAGAATACTGAGAGAACAGGGTAAACCACATATAGCGGCATGTGCGGTGCTGTGGTCAGTGCCGCGCGAAAGCCCTCAGTCACATAGATGAGCGGGTTAATGCAGACCAATGCCTGCAGCCAGGAGAATCCCCCGACCTTGATAGCGGCCAGAGTTGTCCACGGGTAATAAGTGCCGCCGAGGAAGGTTATGGGTAAAACTATGAACCCGAACATGATGCCAATGTCGCGTGGTGAAATACGAGTCCCCAGGAACAGACCAAGACCGGAGGTCATGATACAGGTTAGCGGGATGAGTGTAAGCAAAAGCACCCAGTGCACCGAAAGGTTGGGCTGCACACCCTTGGCATGGACAACCGCGGCAATCGGGAACACAATCGCCGCGGCGATGAGGCCCTGGACGGCCCCGGCAACTACCTTGCCGATGGCCACGAGCGATACTGGCAGGGGTGCGAGCACCCGGTCTTCAATCTCTTTCGTGTAGCCGAACTCGTTGGCAAGAGGCAACGCCACTGCCTGAATTCCCTGGAACATAATGGACAAGCCCACAACGCCGGCCACCAATACGGTCGCAAAAGACGATAGTCCACCTGCCGAGCTTGCGCCCACACCCTCACCAATCTGAGGAAATACGTAGAGGAAAACAAAGACCAGGAGAAAGGGCTGGATAAGGGTGCGGGCGATGAAGACACCCAGATTCTTTCTCAGTACGGTGAGGTCACGCAGCAGCAGGGCATTGAAGGCGGCACGGCTGGCAGCAGTTGCTGACCGAGCAGGCCTCGGTGTTTGAACGCTTGGTGTAGCAGCCATGGTGCTCATCAGTCGCGCAGCTCTCTTCCGGTAAGGTTGATAAAGACAGTTTCGAGGCTAGGCTCGGCCACAGATAAATCAGTGATATTGAAGCCTCTCTGTTCCGCGACGGCAATTACCCTGGGCAGTACGCCTGTTGTGCCTTTGATGTGGAGCTGGATGGTGTTATCGAGTCGCCGGCTCTCGGTCGCCCCTTCGACCTGGTCTCGAAGGAGCCGGGCGAGAGCATCTAAGTCACCGGTTGTCGACACGGTTACGATGCTGTCCGCGCCGACCGATTCCTTTAAATTCTTTGGGGTATCCATGGCGAGGATACGGCCATGGTCCATAATAGCTATCCGGTCGCAGACCGAATCTGCCTCCTCCATATAATGTGTTGTTAACAGGATAGTCTGTCCTTCATCGTGCAGCTTACCGAGGATCTCCCATAGGGCCAGGCGGCTCTGTGGGTCAAGGCCAGCCGTAGGCTCATCGAGAAAGAGGACTGAAGGGCGGTGCAACAGTGCACGCGCCACCTGGAGACGTTTCGCCATGCCTCCGGAAATGGCAGCCACATCCGCTTTGGCACGTTCGGTAAGGCGGAAGTCCACCAGAAACCTGTCCGCCGCTTCACGGCTCTCTCTGGTGCTCATCCCGAAAAAACGGCCATGATAGTAGAGGTTCTCCCAGACAGTTAAGGCGCGGTCAAGGTTATTCGTCTGAGCCACAACACCGATCACCTGCTTGACGAGCGCCGGATGAGCGATTACGTCGATACCGGCCACGATGGCCTTGCCGCTTGTCGGGACTACCAGCGTGGTGAGCATCCCGACAGTCGTCGTCTTACCCGCACCGTTAGGACCGAGTAACCCGAAGATTTCTCCGCGATGTACCCGTAAATCGAGCCGGTCCACAGCCAGTATATTACCGGCTGAGTAGCGCTTGGACAGTTGCTCGCAGCAAATGACCTCGTCGAATACAGCCTGGTTACTGACGGGGCTAATGTTATCCGTCTGTGTATCCATATCAATGACTTCGCCGTGAACCATGTCTGAGCATGCCTACAGCTCAATAGACGTGTCTGATTTAATCGGGCAACTCATCTGTTTATTGAATTTATCCAGTCTTCCAGGATTATGGCAGATGAAGTGTGAAAAAGTCATAAAACCGCTATCAAAAAAATTACAAAATTATGACGTTTGGGAGATGATTGAACTTCTTATTACCTGCGAAAGCTGATAATATGCCCCTCACGCACTGGTTCTGCAGCCGGGCGGCGATATCATAAGTACCGGAGCCACAGAATGCTGCAGGACTTTCTGGGCCACGCTGCCAAAGAACCACCGGGAAATTCCAGTTTTACCATGAGTGGTCATCACGATGAGATCCACTTTATTGTTTTGGGCATAGTTCAAAATCTCTTCAGCCGCTCTGCCATCGACAACAACTGCCTCCACTGCCAAACCATTTTCGATTTTGTTTTTGATCTTAATCATATAGTCCCTAGCCTCGGCTTGACTACCCAGTTCTGCTTTGCGCAACAGGTCATCCCCCGCTATGGCAAGTGCCGAGACAGTTTCCGCGGATAAAGGCTCGACCACCCGGAGTAAGACTGTTTCCGGAACGCGGCAGCCGGAGGCTATTGTCTTCACATGCTCCAGACTGCATTCTGAGAACTCAGAGCCATCCAGTGGTACCAATATCTTCTTGTACATCGTTCCCCTCCTCTTGGAATTTGTTTTTCTATTTTGCTGATTATTCTTGTGCTCACCCCATGAGTCTTTCAGGACTGAAGGCGATAAGCCATGACGACGGTGCCGGGTCTGGGGTGAAAATCATACTCCGGCGCACGGACAAACCCCATACCTTCATACATCTTGCGTGCTATGTCCATTATCGCGGCAGTATGCAGACCGATTGTCTTAATATTCCGCTGGCGACAGCGGTGAATACACTCCTCCATCAGGGCACGGCCAATACCTCGACCACGGTGTGCCGGGTGGACCGCCAGTAATCGAATGCTAGCCCAACCCCTGGGCCACCCCTCCTGCAGCGAGCGCGACGAGTCTAGGTACAGCGTAACCGTGCCCACCACTTTCTCGTTTAGCTCCGCGACGATCAACTCGGAAACGCCGAGGCGACTGCGTATGTCCATAATGTTGTCGAGATATGATTTCCAATGTTCAGGCGGAAAAGAATTCTCATATTCCAGATAGGCCTCCCTGAGCAAATGCGACACTTCGTTCAGCTCTTCAGAACGAGCATCGCGTATGAGCAAGCCATCGTTTCTCGGTTGACTATTATCCATTATGCTTACCTTATTATCTCTTGTCTTCCCTTTCATCGTTCATTTCATCCAGCAGCGAGGGAATCTTCTCATCTGGAGGGATGTCGCTCATGGACTCCCCGTAGTGGCGGTACCGCATCTTCCCATCCATATCCTGGTTAAACGGAGGAATGCCATCGAGTTCGAATATTTCGATGCAGCATGGCCTTGCGTTGCTACGGTAAGGCGGTTGCCCCATCCGATATTGAGTTTGACTTGGAGACGGATCAGACGATAGTGTGACCTTCTTGTTGTTTCTTTGACTCTGTGGACTCTTATTTATCGAAATGACCGCAATTTTCAGTCCAACACTACACGGGAACCCTGAACTTTCCGCCTGCCATTAACTCAAACCGACTTCCCAGATTATGGCAGGCGAATTGTGGAAAAATTATAAAATCGCTACCGAAAATGTTACAAATC
>CAZNSC010000002.1:0-59851 GCA_964575695.1 uncultured Dehalococcoidales bacterium | reverse complement strand
CGGGCGCGATGCGGTACGTCTCGACCGGGTCCTCGGTCACCGGCGGCGGAAGCTTGGTTACTATGCGCCGCTGGACGCTGGGCCCGGCCTCGGCAGCGGTGGGTGTTATGCTCCTAACTGAGCCGTCACCATGATACTCCACCTGATACAGGCTGGGCACATAGATGCCGGGGATAGCCGCTACCTGATGGAGCAACTCCTCCTTGGAAGCGGCCTTGCCCCTGCTTTTCCATCTGCGGATAGGGTCAAGGAGCTCAAGTAGTACCTCCTCTCCCTCGCCAAGGACAAAAAAGTCAATAAAATCAGTCATCGGCTCCGGATTGAGCACACAGCCACCACCGGCGATTACTACCGGGTGGGAATCATCTCTATCCGCGGCAAGAACCGGAATTTGAGCCAGGTCCAGCATATTCAATACGTTGGTGTAGGTAAGTTCGTAGCCCAGGGAGAAGCCAATAATGTCAAAATCCCTGAGCGGACGTCCAGACTCGAGGCTAGACAGCGGAAGGACACTGGCCCGTAGCTGTGCCTCCATATCTCCCCAGGGGGCATACACCCTTTCGGCAAGGACATCCGCCTGGCTGTTGAGCAGCCCATAGAGAATCGGCAGTGCCATATTGGACATGCCTATCTCATACAGGTCGGGATAGGCGAGGGCAATCCTGACCGGCGTTTTGTCCCACTCCTTGATAACGGCATTCCACTCACCGCCGGTATAGCGGGCAGGCCTGGTAACCTGATACAGTATGCTGTCGGGATAGGCCACTCCATTCCCTCCTTGGTCTTATTATAGCCTTCAGCTAAGCGGGGCGGCAAATGAATCAATGTGAAGTATTGACATCCTCATCTTAGTGTGCTTAAAATAGCGACATCCAACATCATCAAATTAGGGAGGCGGTGAAATGAAGTTAGTAGTTATTGGCTTTGGGCAATGCGGCGGTCGAATCGCCGATGAGTTTGCTCGCCTGAATAGAAGGGCACGGAGTCACCGTGGGATTGAGATAACCACCGGTTGCTTTGCCGTAAACACAGACGCCGCTGATTTAAGCGGACTACAGGCAATACAGTCTGATTACCAGCACCGGGTGCTCATCGGGGGGCGGAAGACGGGCGGTCACGGCGTGGGTAAGATAAATGAGCTGGGGGCTGAGATCGCTCGGGAAGATGCCGACAAGATTGTTGATGCCATAAGAACCACCCGGCGCTTCTATGAGTCAGACGCCTTCTTGCTTGCCTGCGGGGCTGCTGGAGGCACTGGCTCGGGAAGCCTACCAATAATAACGCAGCACCTAAGAGACCGCTACGGGGACAAACCGATCTACAACCTTGTGGTTCTCCCCTTTGAGCATGAGGAGTCGACCGAGGAGAGGACAGTTTATAATACAGCGGTGTGCCTCAAATCGGCAAGCTCAGTGGCCGATGCCGTATTTCTGGTTGATAATCAGCGGTATGTTAGAAAAGACTTCTCACTCAGAAACAACATCGCCAAGATTAATGCCCTGATCGCTGAGCCGTTCTACAACATACTCTGTGCCGGTGAAGAGAAAAAACCCAAACACATCGGGGCCAAGATTCTTGATGCCGGAGACATAATCCAGACCATATCTGGCTGGACAGTGATCGGCTATGGTAAATCGCAACTGCCGCTGATCAGACTCCCATTCGAGCGGACCCGCAGTTTCAGGAAGAAGAGCACCGAAACCCATAAGGGAATCCACGCCATGGACGAAGCCCTGAGTGAGCTATCACTTCGGTGTAACCCAGCCGATGCCGGCCGAGCCCTGTACCTGCTCGCCGCCCCCCACAAGGAGATGAACATGGACGTGGTTAAGGAGCTCGGAGAGTATCTCAGAGACATCGCGCCGGAGGCGATTATAAGGAACGGTGATTACCCCAGAGAAAGGGGGGTGCTGGATGTCACCGTAATCCTGTCAGACCTCAGTGACGTGGAAAAAGTGAGAAAATACTATGATGATTCGACTGCCTTTATCGGTCAGGTTTCAAAGAAGCAGGAGGCCGCCGAGACCAAACTCAGGGGAATAGACGAGGCAGCGAAGGATATACCCTCACTACTATAAATTATAAGCCGCCAATCAAGCTGGTTTACAACAGTGCTTCCCCACCTCACCTTCGAAGGAGATGCGGGGAAGCACTGTTGTAAAGGACATATTGCATATCTGGCCAGGTGAAGCTGGCATCTGTCTAATTTGACCCCCCCGAGGTCTGAAAAATTCCCCCTAAAAACCTTTTGGAAGTCAGCGGATATTAGGGTATAATAGAAACAAGCAAAATGACTTCTCAAGTCTTTTATCGCAAGTGGCGCCCCCAAACTCTAGCTGAGGTAGTTGGCCAGGAGCCGGTAACCCAAACATTACGCAACGCCCTCAACAGCAACCGTGTCTCTCATGCCTATCTTTTCTGCGGCCCCAGGGGAACGGGCAAGACCAGCACCGGGCGCATTCTGGCCAAGGCAGTAAATTGCCTGACCAGCGGCAAGGGGGAACCGTGCAATACCTGCAGTATGTGCCAGGCAATAACCGAGGGCCGGGCTTTGGATGTCATTGAAATTGACGCCGCCAGCAACACCGGTGTTGATGACATTCGGAGCCTCCGCGAGAAGGTCAATTATGCTCCCGGTCAGGCTCACTACAAGGTCTATATCATAGACGAAGTTCATATGCTCAGTACCAGCGCCGCCAATGCCCTGCTGAAAACCCTTGAGGAGCCACCACAACAGGTTATCTTCATCCTGGCGACCACCGAGGTCCATAGAGTGTTGCCCACAATCCTGTCACGGTGCCAGCGTTTCGATTTCCGCCGCCTCTCCCAGGCAGATGTTGTCTCCAAACTAAGCCGTATCTGTGGTGCGGAAGGCATTCACCTCGAGCCAGAAGCGCTGCGGCTTATTGCCAGGAGCACCTCAGGAAGCCTGCGCGATGCCGAAAACCTCCTGGAGCAGTTGACAACCTACTACGGGTCTGAAATTGCACTCCACCAGGTGCAGACCCTTCTCGGCATCACCGGGGACTGGCGGGCCAGGGAGCTGGTTAAGCATATTATAGACAATGATGTTTCCACGGGGATAGCAACCATCAATGGCGTCAATAATGATGGGCTAGATTTGCGCCAGTTTAACCGGGAGGTGGTGGAATACCTCAGAGGACTGCTTCTGCTGAAGACAAGCACCGAGGAAGCGATAGACCTCACCCCTGAAGATACAGCCGAGCTGAAGGGTTTAGCCACCAGGGCATCACTGCCCCAGATACTGAGAGCCGTCAAGCTCTTCGGCGAAGTGGAACTCGGTTTTGATAATTACTCTCCTTTGCCCCTGGAGCTAGCACTGGTTGACTGTGTCCTGGCCTCAGGGGAAAAACAAGGTACCCCCCGCCCAGCCAAGCCTGAAGAACCTGTGAAGGCAGTTGCCCCGCCGGCGGCGGTCACTCACCCAGAACTGTCACCAGCCGAAGCTGAGCCCGCCGATATGCCGGAGTCAGTATCAGAGGCACCACCCACTACCACCCCCCCGCCGGACAATGAGATGGAACAACTAAGACAAAACTGGAAGCAGGTTATTGAGGAAGCCCCGGCCGAGATTAAGCGTACCAATGCGGTTGCCCTGCTTAGAAGCGCCGGGGTAAAGCCGGTAGCCATTGAAGATGACACTGTTGTCCTCGCCTTTAGATACAGTATTCATAAGGACAATATGGAGAAATCAGAAAACAAGCAGGCCGCCGAAAAAATCCTGAGCCATTTTCTGGGGCGCTCCTGCCGTGTGCGGTGTATCTATCAGCCGGAGAATAATCACCTGGTGAGGGCGGCACTAAAGATGGGTGCCCAGATAATCGAGGAGGAGGAAAAATGAACAAGTTTATGATGCAGCAAGCTCAGAAACTTCAGGAAAAGCTGGCCAAAGCGCAGCAAGAGTTAAACGACACCACCCTCGAAGTCAGCTCCGGCGGCGGTGCCATTACGGTTACGATTAACGGTCAACAGCAAATAAAGTCGGTGAAGATATCACCCGAGGTAATAAGCCCTGATGACGTGGAGCTGCTGGAGGATCTGGTGCTGGCCGCAGTAAATGAAGCCATCGCTAAATCACAGGAACTTGCCGCCAAGCACCTTGGAGGACTGACCGGCGGTCTCAAAATCCCGGGGCTAACCTAATCTAGTAGAGCGTCTAAGAGGGGCTTCGCCCCTCTTAATAAAATATCCCCCTCCTTCAAGGGGGGATAAAGGGGGTGAGGTTGAACCACGGTCTGATACCTACCTCGGAAGCGGTATCCAAGCTCATCCAGGAGCTCAACAAGCTGCCCGGCATCGGGCCCAAGAGCGCCCAGCGACTCGCCTACTACCTGCTGCGTGCCTCCGAGGAGCAAGCCAGGCTATTAGCTGAGGCAATATCGTCGTTAAAACAGAAGGTCACACTGTGCTCGGTCTGCCTCAATATCACTGACTCTGACCCGTGCCCTATCTGTCGCAGCAGTGAGCGGGAGCCGGGCAAGATTTGTGTCGTTGAGCAGCCACAGGACATCCTGGCTCTGGAGAACACCAAGACCTATAAGGGACTGTACCATGTGCTCCACGGCGCCATCTCGCCTACCGAGGGGGTGGGGGCTAACGACGTCAGAATCAACGAGCTCATGAGCCGGTTACAGGGTAGCTCGGTAACTGAGGTCATCCTCGCCACCAACCCCAATCTTGAGGGTGAACAGACCGCAATGTACCTCAACCACCTGATTTCACCTCTGGGCACCCGCCTTGCCCGGGGGCTGCCCTTTGGCACCGAGCTGGAATACGCCGATGACATTACCCTCACCCGGGCCCTTGAGGGCAGGCAGGAATTTTAGGTTTTTGAGGAAAGTAAGAGGGGGGGCACAGGGGGTGAGGTCACTAAACGACCTTGAATAAACGGGGTCTTGCCAATGTGACAGAACAACCAGGTAAGGCAAAATCAGGTGACACCAGCGGCTATCAGGATAGAAGTTATCTATCGGCGGTTGAAGCCGCGAGATTTCTCGGTACTACTGTGTCCACCATCCACAGCCTGGTAAAAAAGAACCAGCTCAAAGCAGCCATCGCCGCCAGCGGTCAGCAGCGCTTCAGTATTGATGATCTAGAGAGGCATAGGCCAGAAGAACCAACTTTACAGCAAGATAAAATCGACATACCACAAGAGAATATCATCGAGATAAACAATACCACGCAAAAGGTCTACGTCAAGAACGCCCAAGATATGCTTGAGGTCGCTGATAGCTCAGTCCACTTAATGATAACCTCACCGCCCTATTACAATGCCAAGATGTATTCCGATAGGCCAGTAGAAAGCGACTTGGGGAATATCCATGACCTGGATGAGTGGTTTGATGAAATTTCAAAAGTATGGCGTGAAGTTTATCGGGTATTGCAGCCGGGGAGAAAAGCCTTTATCAATATTATGAACTTGCCCCTAAGAGGTGGGGAAGGGTTCAGGTCGCTGAATCTAATGGGCAGAACAATAGATGTATGCGAAAGAATCGGGTTTATTTTCAAAAGGGACATTGTCTGGCACAAGACCAATGCCGTAAGAGCCCATTTTGGCACCTATCCTTACCCCGGCGGCATTCTGATAAATAACATGCACGAGTTCATCCTGGAGTTTGAGAAGCCTTCTTCTAAAGGGGTCAAGAAATACCAGCACCTCACAAAGGAGCAGAAAGAGCAGTCCCGGCTGGATAAGGACTTCTGGCTTTCCATAAAGAACAGCGATGTCTGGCTGATGAAGCCTGCGGGGAGCGGTGACAGCAGAAACCATGTCGCCCCCTTCCCTTACGAATTACCTTACAAGTTGATTAAGGCATACAGTTATGTGGGTGAAACAGTGCTTGACCCATTCCTGGGCTCGGGGACGATGCTGAAGGCAGCGATAGACCTGGGACGGAACGGCACGGGTTTCGAAATAAACCCGGCAATTGCCCGCGATGCAGTGAAAAGACTTCAGGGGGTGAGGCAGGTCTATTAGAAACATGTCCAAGCCACGAACCTATCAGACAGAAGCCATTATTATCAAGAAGATTAAGCTCGGGGAGGCGGATAGAATCCTTACCCTCTATACCCCGCACCTGGGCAAGATCAGAGCCGTCGCCAAGGGGGTAAGGCGCCCCAGAAGCAAGCTCGCCGGGCACCTGGAACTGCTCACCCACAGCCTGGTTTCGCTGGCTCGGGGACGGAATCTGGACACCATAACCGGGAGTCAGACCATCAACAGCTTCCTGCCCTTAAAGAGTGCACTATGGCTTACCTCCTGTGGTCTCTATGCCACCGAGCTGGTTGACCAGTTTACCGCCGACCAGGTCGAAGATCACCCGTTGTTCCAGTTACTCCTGGAGCTAATGCACCGCCTGTGCCAGGGTGGTGACAACGGGCTGGCGCTGCGTTACTTTGAACTTCACCTCCTTGATGAAGCTGGCTACCGACCCCAGCTTCAGCGGTGTGTCTCCTGCCACTCAACCCTCAAGCCAATCACCAACTCATTCTGCCCCAGCGCCGGTGGTGTGCTGTGCCCCGACTGCGGCCAGAGCCTATCGTTGACCTACCCCCTCTCGGTTAATGGGTTGAAGGTGCTGCGACTTTTGCAGAATAGCGATTATGGCACAGCCAGCCGGCTGAGGTTGATCCCGGAGCTATCCCGGGAGATGGAAGGAGTGATGAGAAATTATCTGAAATACCTTCTTGAACGGGAGCTAAAGTCAGCCGTCTGGATGGACAGTCTGCGTGGGCAGATTGAGAAGACGCCACCTGACCGAATCAGTTTACTACCGGACAAAGATGCCATATAATAACCAAAGCAGACAATTTACGACTGAAGGGTGAGAGGCTTTCAGTCTTTTGGCTAAATCACATGGAAACAGGACAGAGATGGCATCCAGATTAGACCGCATCACTGAGCAGCGCCGGCAAAAGCTTGCCCGAATCCGTGCCCGGGGCATTGAGCCCTACCCGCATCGCTATCATCGCAGCCACACCACACAGCAAGCCGCAGCCCTCCTCAAGCAGAAGGAAGACGGCTTGACCGGGGATGAGGAAGTCAGTGTCGCCGGGCGGGTTACAGCGATAAGACGAATGGGCAAGAGCGCCTTTGTTGACATCCGCGACGGCTCCGGGAAGATCCAGCTATTATTCCAAGACATACCCCGATTTGATGAAGAACTCCGTGAGCTGTTTAAAGACGTGGATATCGGTGATATTATCGGAGTCAGAGGTAATGTGCTTCGGACACAAAGCGGTGAACCTACCGTTCGGGTAGGAGATTTTACTCTGCTGGCCAAGTCGCTTCAGCCCCTGCCTGAAAAATGGCACGGGCTCAGCGACGTTGACACGCGTTACCGCCAGCGCTATCTGGACTTGATCAGCAATCCCGAAGCCAAGAAAGTTTTCCAGGTGCGCAGCCAGATTATAACTGCCATACGCCAGTTCCTCAATCAGCGAGGGTTTCTAGAGGTGGAGACGCCAGTCCTGCAACCATCTGCCGGGGGCGCTCTGGCCAGCCCATTTACCACCCACCACCAGGCACTTGACCACGACTTTTACCTGCGCATTGCCCTTGAGCTGCACCTCAAGCGTCTGATTGTGGGTGGCTTCGACAAGGTATATGAGCTGGGTCGCATCTTCCGCAATGAAGGGGTTTCCACCCAGCACCACCCCGAGTTCACCATGCTGGAGACCTACGAAGCCTATGCCGACTATAATGATGTCATGAATATGCTTGAGGAGATGGTGTTCGAAGTCAGCCAGCAGGTCCTGGGCACAGAGCAGATCGAGTTCGGCGAGGACACCATAGACTTCAAGCTGCCCTGGCAACGCCTCAGCCTGCGTGACGCCGTCAGGGAATATAGCGGCATTGACTTCGTCAAATATCCCACGGCCGACGGGCTGCGGGAAAAGATGCGCTCGATGAATATTGAGGCTGACCCGCAGAAGAACTGGGCGAAGCTCGTTGACGAGCTTCTCAAGACCTTCGTCAGACCCAGTCTAATACAGCCCACCATTGTCTTTGACTACCCCGTCTCGATGTCACCGCTGGCCAAGAACAAGACGGACGAAGAACGGGTGGTAGAGCGCTTTCAGGCCATCGCCGGCGGGCTGGAGATTGCCAACGCCTACACCGAACTCAATGACCCCATTGAGCAAAGGAAGCGCTTTGAAGAGCAGCTAAAGGAACGCCAGGGGGCCGATGAGGAGAGATGGACGATTGACGAGGACTATCTGCTGGCGCTGGAGTATGGCATGCCGCCTACCGGCGGGCTGGGCGTGGGCATTGACCGCCTGGTGATGTTGCTCACCAACCAGCAGTCAATCCGAGAGGTAATCCTCTTCCCGCAACTGAGGGAAAAAGCCGCGGAGGTTAAGCAAACAGGCGGAGAGCGATGAGGAATTGATACCCCGACTTGTGGAGGAGAGTCAAAGAGAGGCGAAGCCCCAGATATTTTAGGAAGTTTTAGAGGGACGAAGTCCCTCTTATAGAACCCTTCTCCCTCTCCTTTGAAGGAGAGGGGGACACAGGGGGTGAGGTAGAAAAATTATGCTTGACCTGAAGTTTATCCGGGAAAATATAGAGCCGGTGCGGCAGGCAATAGCCAACCGCCACGATACGGCACCCCTTGATAAAATCTTAGACCTTGACCAGGAACGGCGCCAGAAGGTGCTGGAACTGGAGGGTTTCCGCCACGTCCGAAAAGAGGCGGGGCGGGAAAGGAAAATGGGTAAGGAGACCATAGAACAGGGGCGCCTGCTGCGTGAGAAGATAAGAGCCCTAGAGGAAGAGGTCAGAAGCCTGGATGAGCAACTGGAGGCATTGCTATTGCAGGTGCCCAATATCCCCAGCCCGGCCGTGCCCGTAGGGACGAGCGAGGATGATAATGTCGTGCTGCGCTCCTGGGGGGAGGCCAAAAAGTTTGACTTCGAGCCCGCCCCCCACTGGAAGCTGGGGGAATCTCTGGGCATCATTGATTTTGAGCGGGGAGTGAAGCTATCCGGCAGCCGCTTCTATGTGCTCAAGGGTTTGGGTGCCCGGCTGGAGAGAGCCCTTATCTCCTTCATGCTCGACCTGCACACTGCGGAGCACGGATATCAGGAGATATACCCGCCATTTATGGTCAAGCGGGAGTGCATGGTCGGCTCGGGTAATCTGCCCAAGTTTGCCGATAACCTGTACCATGATGAAGAGGACGACTTCTGGTTTGTGCCTACGGCTGAGGTGCCCCTCACCAACCTCCACCGTGATGAAATCATGTCGCCGGGAATCCTGCCCATCTATTATGTCGCCTACACCGCCTGCTTCCGCCGGGAGAAGATGTCGGCGGGGAAGGACACGCGGGGCATAAAGCGGGGGCACCAGTTTGACAAGGTAGAGCTATACAAATTCACCGAGCCCGCCGCCTCAGACGAAGAGCTGGAAAAAATGGTCAGCGATGCTGAAGAGGTCTCTCAGAGGCTGGGGCTTCCCTACCGGATAAAGCAGCTCTGCACCGCCGACTTGGGCTTCGCCTCAACCAAGTCCTACGACATTGAGATGTGGGCTCCCGGCTGTGGGGAATGGCTGGAGGTAAGCTCCTGCTCCAACTGCGGTGATTTTCAGGCGAGGCGGGCCAACATCCGCTACCGCCCCTCCCCGGAAAGTCGACCCCAGTTTGTCCACACTTTGAATGGGTCGGGGCTGGCTTTGCCGCGAGTGGTCATCGCCATTTTAGAGAACTACCAGCAAGCTGACGGCACTATTTTAGTCCCCGACGTGCTACAACCCTATGTGGGTAAGAAGGTAATTAAGTAGATATAGCTCCAGCCCGAACCCTACCCCTTGGATGTCTTCTTTCCCACCCACCCGCCCTCGTAGTGTCCTCAGCTTATCCCTGCGCCTATCTCACTGACCTCCTTCCCTTGGGGATTGGTGAAGGTAAGGGTAAAATTTATATTAAGAGGGGCTTCGCCCTTCTTTCTTTTTCTCCCTTAAAATCCCCCTTAGTCCCCCTTTTTCAAAGGGGGAGACAGAGACCTGCAAGATGGGCCGTCTCCCTTTATTAAAGGGAGACCGAGAGAGATTTATACTCCCCCCAAAGCGGGGTGTTTAAGAGGGGCGCCAGCCCCTCTTCCCAAAACCTCTCCCCTTCTTCTTGAAAGGAAGGGGGCCAGGGGGATGGATTTCAAAAGGAGGGGAACCGAGGGGAGGAACCACAGGGGGTGAGGTAGAACCCCCACTAGCTTTGAGAATCAGTCTCGGCAAATGCTACAATTGTGGTGTATGGATAAGAAAGTCATTAAGACCGATTGCATATTGTGTGTCTGGGGCTGCGGCATCAATGCCCACGTTGAGGACGGGCGGCTGGTCAGGGTGGAGGGGATGGCCGAGCACCCCTTAAATCAGGGGGTCCTATGCCCCAGGGGTGAGCACCTAGTGGACTACATCTATTCACCAGACCGCCTGAAATACCCGATAAAGAAGATAAACAGCGGCTGGGAGAGAATCTCATGGGACGAAGCCCTGGATACCATAGCCGGTAAGCTACAGCAAATCAAGGACGAATACGGCGCCCATGCCCTGGCCATCTTCTGCGGCTCAATCGGTGTCGAAAATAACGAACTGGCGGCGTTCGCCCGCCGCTTTCGCGGCGCCTACGGCACGCCCAACTTCCTGTCCGTGGAGAGCAACTGCTACCGCTCCCGCATCCTTGCCCACCAGCTAACCTTCGGCACCTTCCTTCTGGAGGAGCCGGAAAGGGCGAAGTGCGCCATACTCTGGGGGCACGACCCGGATAACTCAAAGCTGCCACTGGCCAGCAAGCTCTATAAAGCCCTGGACGAGGGGCTGGAGCTAATCGTCATCAACCCCAGGCGGACACCACTGGCAAAAAGGGGGATACATATCCCGATAAGACCGGGCACCGATTGTGCCCTGGCTCTGAGTATGCTCAATGTTATCATCTCTGAAGACCTCTACGATAAACAATTCATGGCCAGGTACACTACTGGCTTCGATAAGCTCGCCGAGCATGTCAAGCAATACTCTCCAGAGAAGGTGGAGAGTATAACCCGGGTGCCTGCCGACGATATAAGAAGGATTGCCCGGATATTTGCCGCCGCCAAGCCGGCGTCCATCGTCCAGGGTGTCTGTGCCCTCGACCAGCAGGTGAACGGCTTGCAGACCAACCGCGCCATTGCCATCCTACAAGCAGTTACCGGGAATGTTGATGTGCCCGGGGGATGGTCTGCCGTCTCCTTCCCCCGCCTGGGTAGCCTCCACATCAAGGTAGATGAAGACCCTATCGGCGTTGCCGAGCACCCGTTGTTCTACCAGCTCTGGGGCAGACAATCCCCCTATGGTCAGGCAATGTATCTGGCGGACGCCATACTTGAGGAGAAGCCATACCCTATCAAAGCCCTGATTGTCACCGGCGGTAACCCGGCAGTCACCCTCCCTGATGCCAACCGCATGAAGCAGGCAATGGAGAAGCTGGAGCTTCTGGTGGTTATTGACCTGTTTATGACCGAGACCGCACAGATGGCGGACATCGTGCTCCCCGCCTGCTCGTTTATGGAGCGCAGTGGGGTCGGCTATATTTATGCGGTAACAAGCGGCCTACCCTACCTCCTGCTCCGTAAGAAGGTAATCGAGCCACTGTGGGAATGCTGGCCTGACTGGAAGTTCTGGTGCGGGCTGGGGAGACGGATGGGATATGAAGACCTCTTCCCGTGGCAGACCGATGATGAGGTCGTGGGACACTGGCTAAAGCCTACCGGGCTAACTGCTGAGCAGCTAAGAGAGCAAAACCCCGAGGGCACCTTCTTTACCGGGAAGAAATATGACCTGTGCCGCAAGGGTGAGTTCCGGACCCCGTCAAGGAAAATCGAGCTTTACTCACAGACATTAGCCGACCATGGATACGACCCGCTGCCGGTGTATATCGAGCCGAGCTTCGGAAAGGTCGGTAGCCTGCATACGGAGTATCCTTTGATCCTGATTACCGGCACCCGGATTCTGGGATATACCCACACCCAGTTCAGAAATGTGCTGGCACTGCGGGAGGCAGTCCCGGAACCGCTAGCCGAAATTCACCCCGCCACCGCCCAAGAATACGGCATTGCTGATGGCGACATGGCGGCGATAGCAACAAGGAAGGGCGAAATAAGAATGAGAGTCAGGACAACTGAAGACCTGGCACCTGGGGTAGTCAGCACCCCCCACGGCTGGTCTCAGGCTAATGTCAATGCGCTGACCGAGCTGGAGCTCCGTGACCCGATTACGGGGTACACGCAGCTCAAAGCCCTGCCCTGCCGGATAAAAAGGGCTAAAACCTCACCCCCTTAGTCCCCCTCTCCTTCAAAGGAGAGTGGGAGATGTAGTTGTTGAAGGGGCGAAGCCCCTTCAACCCCCTTATTAACAAAATTTCAAAGCTAATTTGGAAACGGACTAAGTTGTCATCTTGCCTTGCGCGCTGAGCCGTTTGACGCCACCAGCCCGATTTTCTATACTGGACTAGCCAGGAGGGGTGTCCGAGTGGTTTATGGTGCCGCTCTTGAAAAGCGGTCTCCGTGTTGAGCGGAGCGTGGGTTCGAATCCCACCCCCTCCGCCGCTAATGAGACTCAATGGAGACAGTGTTTAACCAGGCAAGGCCCATCCCGTTCAGGTGGTAACCCTTGACGTACGGCTCAACCAGAATATAATTCTGCCCGAACAATAGCGGCAGACAGGCGGCGTCATCAACCAGTTTTTGCTCCGCCTGCTGATATAATGCCAGACTTAGCTCATTATCCTGCTCGACACCGGCCTTCTCCAGCAGACTATCCACCTCGGGGTTACTATACTCGCCGTGGTTATTATCGACTCCGGTATGGAACAGGACATCGAGGAAATCCTGGGGATGCGGGTAGTCGGCCACCCAGCCAAGATAGAACATCTCGTCCTTCTCCTGAGTAAGGTGATAGAGGAACCTTTGCGGCTCCAACTGCCTTACCTTTACTTCGACGCCAAGGTTCTGCCGCCACTCATGAACGATAGCCTCCAGCTCGGGTGATATCAGACCTCCCCAGCCCATGGTGGTAACGGTGATTGGTGGCAACTTTGAGACATCACCGTACCTGGAATTGGCAATCAGTTCCTTCGCTCTGGCAATGTTGAATTCCAGCCCGTGCAAGCCCTCGTTGTAGCCGGGAATACCTGGAGGCAGGATGCCGTCGGCTCGCTGCACCATTCCGCGGAACACCAGAGAAACCAGCTTGTCCTTATCAATAGCCTGGGAGAAGGCACGGCGGATATTAGCATCATCAAACGGCGGCCTAGTAGTGTTGAAACCGATGTAGTAAAAGCTCAGCTCGGGGACTATATCCAGCTCCTGATAGAAGGGGCCCGCCCTATCCTGAACCCTGTCTATATAGTAAGAGGAGACACCGGCGACATCAATCTCTCCGGTCTCATAGAGATTCATGGGCACGCCACCCCACAGATGGAAGGCAATCAAGTCAACCTTAGCCACTTCCCCGTGGTAATGCTCATTCCTCTCCAGAAGAAGCAGGCTATTCTCGTCCCACTGCCGAAGTTTGAACGGGCCGGTGCCATTGGGATGACGCCACCACTCCCCCCCCGATTCCACATTGGCTCTATCCACCACGAAAGCAGTCGGATAGGTCAGCTTGGATAAGAAGTAAGACTTGGGGGCATCTGTAGTTACCTCCAGGGTAAAATCATCGATAAACCTGACGCCGCTTATCTCCTTACTCTCACCAGCCAGCACCTCTTTCACCCCGACAATATCCCCCAGATAAGTAGCCGCCGTCAGCGACCGAGTCTCCGGAGCACATGCCCGCTCCCAGGAGTACTTAAAGTCCCCGGCTTTAACCTGCCGTCCGTCGTGAAAACTGACATCATTTCGGAGATAAAAGGTATATGTCTTACCGTCATTACTGACCTGCCACCTCTGGGCAATATCGGGGACTGGCTCCAGATTATCGTCAATACGAACCAGCCCGCCAAATAGCTGCATGATATAGTTATGTGACGTCATTTCACCGGATACCGCCGGGTCAAGCGTGAACGGGTCAGTGCCATACAGATTGAGAACCTTTTCTTCAGCAGCAAGGGTCGACGTTTCTTTCGGCACCGGCTGGAAGATAGCGGTGGGCAGGTATAACGCCAGCAGGCCACCTATCAATACCAGTGAAATGACTGTATATACGATTCTTTTCATCTTTTAGCTCTATTTATGTGATTATTCCAATACCATCCTGGCCCAAAACAAAGGCCGTTTATCAAGGGAAGGCTAGACAGTTCTTCTCCCTTGAGACTTACTTATTAACCTCACCCCCTCAATCCCCCTCTCCTTGGCAAGGAGAGGGGGAAAGATTTGGTAAGAGAGGCTCCGCCTCTCTTCAACTCTCCTTACTCTTGAATGGCAGTCAGGGAGTTTAGAGGGGCGATAGCCCCTCTTTCTCTATCTTCCCTTCCCCTTCAAAGGGCTCTGCCTTAAAAGTGCCACTTGCACAAAAAGTCAGTAGGTTGCCTAAATAGTCATGGTCTCTATCACACCTGTCGGAAATGGCTCTCCTTGTATTTTGAGAAGTAATATAAGATAGACCGCTCAGCAATATCCTTCATAATTTCGTACATCTCATCCACAGACCACTTTTCTGGCCTAAAATAGAAACTCCCCCTACTAAATCTCCCGCCTTGCTCATTGTGTAAGTATGTCTTGTTAAGCTTCCCGAACATTGCCATCGTGGTGACCCTATCTAAAATTGACGAATCTGACTCAAAATCACAACCATACCCAAAACACACGAATGGGAAGACACTCTCTCGCATTAGGGCAGTCCGTAGACCAATCAGATTCTTGCCAAGTCGCTCGATGGCATTACCTTTTGCTTGCTTTGGAAGACCTTCTTCAGCACGTAAAACATTAGTACCCTGATTCTTCACTTCAGCAATCAAGATGGGGTACGATAGCTTGTCTCCTGGCTGTCCGCGAATATAGAGGATGCCCCCGTCCGGTCTAATCGAGCTTGTGTCGAAATGATAGTCGAACTCAATATCGGGGTATGTATGTCGAAGTTCTGCGACTATATCCTTGAGATGCCATCGTTTCTCATGAAAAAGTGCGACCTTCTTATTGAACTTGCTACCCAAGTACTCTACTACCCGTATCAGAGCTTGGATTATCTCGGTCTCTTGTTTCTGCGACGTTACATTGATGATGGTTCCGGTACGGATTTCACGGAGTTGATGTTTCTTAGCCACACTGTTCTCTCCTTCATTCAACAAGTATTAATTGCGGCTGCCTGCGAATTATCACAGGTTTCCCATCGCTACCAGCTTCTTGTAGGTCTTCCACCTCATTACCCCAAACATCCCATCCAAGTGTCCTTTTACGGGCAAATAGTTCTATACGAGGCAAGTCCCCCATTAGCTCAACTATTCTATCTCTCACCTCATCTGGTTTTTGGCTATGTTTATTTCTTGTTGCTTCCACCAGTTGTCTCACATTGTGTGCAACTGGTTTTACCTTACCCCGGCGACCTAACAAACAGAGTTCCGTTCCCTTCATTGTCCAATAACCATAATAGCAAACTTGCTTACCGCTTTTTTCTTTTTTATTCCACACAAAGGCAACAGTGGCATACTCAAACCCCCAACTTCTCATTATTTCTATTGCGAATGGCAAGTGCCCATCCGTTGTCCACAAAAAAAGAACGCTATTCTCATCGGCTAAGTCCTTGACTGGTAGGGCTTTTAACTCGTCAACTGTCATAGTCGGATACTTTTCTTCAAGGCGAATTGTCCTATGAAGGTTCGGCTTATCTTCTCTCATTTTCCCAGAACGAATGCCCTTGCTTCCAAGACCAGTAAACTGCCACGGTGGGTCAGCATAAATGATCTGATATTTCTTGTGTGAAAATGCTTTCATATTATGCCGTCCTTCTACGAGACCTGCGGTTCATCTCTTTGATATTCATTTGTTGAATCCAAAGGTTTTCTGCTTTGCTTCCCCCCAAACCCGTACCTGAGGCGTCTAAGAGGGGCTGTCGCCCCTCTTTCTCTATCTTCCCCTTCCCCTTCAAAGGGGAAGGGGATACAGGGGATGGGGTTGATAAACAGTCTCAAAATAGACCTCTGCCTTTCAGGCTCAAATATTTCTTGTCGCCGATAATGATGTGGTCCAGGACATCTATGCCCACGACTTCGCCCGCCTCGGCTAACTGTTTAGTCAATTTTATGTCATCTTCCGAGGCTTCAGGGTCACCCGAGGGGTGATTGTGGACGAAAATCACCGAGGCAGCGCTGGCAGATATCGCCTCCCTGAACACCTCTCTGGGGTGAACAATACTGCTGTCCAGGCTGCCAACCGAAATCTCGGCCACTTTTATCAGCTGGTTCCTGGTATCCAGCAAGAGCGCCAGGAAATACTCTTTCTTTTTACCCCTCAGACGGCTTCCCACCAGGCCAGCAACATCGTCGGGGGTCTTTACCGGCGACCTATCACCAGCCTGAGAATAACCCTCAAGCCGGTTGGCTAGCTCGAAAGCCGCCTTAATCTGAGCCGCCTTGGCCAGACCGATCCCTCTGACCTGGGACAGTTGCTCTACCGAAGCCGCAGCGATGCCTTTAAGATTGCCAAACTGGCTCAGGAGCCTCTGGGCGGTCACCATCACCGACTCACCAGCAATACCACGACCCAGTATCAGCGCCAGAATCTCCTGTGCCGATAGGGCTTCCACCCCCAGCTTTTGCAGTCTCTCGCGCGGTCGCTCAGGAACCGGCAAATCGTGGATGGTAAACGAAGGCTTCACCAACCTCAGCTCCGGACCCCATATTTGATGGCCAGCCCCAGACCGAAAAGGACGACTACCCCCAGCGCCACCAGTGCCCAGACTAATGCCGGCTGCACCCCCTTCTCTTCAACAGCCGGCTGATACTGCTCAGCAACATAATCCTGCCACACAGTATTCAGACCATCCATATCAAAGCCAAACACCTTTTCCAGGGCCTCATCATAGCTGCTACCCTGCCTGAAGGTACTGAGCAGCTCAAGCATCTCCGCCTGCCCGTATTTGCTAATAAGAAATTCAACCAGACTATAACTCTCAGCATAGGAAAGGATCGCCTCCTCGGTATAAGCCGAGAAGGGGCTCGACAGGCTACGCACCGAGATGAGCCTGCCTTCGGTGACCGCCCTGGACAGACGGCTGGCATATTCTGGCCCCTGTATTCCCTCAGCATACATGGCCAGGCCCTCGTCAAGCCAGGTGGGCAGGTCGCTATAGGGGTTAAGCGTCATCTGGTGGATGACCAGGTGGGCCAGCTCATGGGCAATTGCCGTCTTCCCCCAGGCGAGGCTGGCTGGGGCAATACCAATGGCGATGACACCAAACCTTGTGAAGGCGACTCCTCCCGTCCACTCCTGGGGATGAACCAACGCCCCGCTTAAGTCCTGAGTTCTGGCATAGATGTATATCACCGCCGGCTTCTCCAGATGGGCACCGGTATCAGCCGCCAGCCTGTCCAGCGTCTGCTGAGCGGCGGTCATCAGCTCCAGGGCAAACCCATCCCCGCCGTCATACCAATAGATAGTCACCTCATCCTCGGTTAAGCTGCGCCACGGGTAACGATTGTCACTAAACCGGACTGTGGCCGGGGCGGTCTCCACTTTATCGCCACGGGCATCCGTGACCTCCCACCAGTAGTCCACACCGGAGCCGGGGGGCAGGCCGCCGATTTTTATCATCTCCAGAGCCCAGTCAACGTCAACCATGGTTTGTGGCGCAAAATCAACATAGACTTCGCTGGTAACTTCAGCAAAGCTTATCCTGTCAACAATATAGTGCAGGCGAATATCAGTGATATCGACATCACTCCGGGCGGATAAACTGAAGCTGAGCCTGGCGGGAAACTCTACCTGAGCCGAGCTAGCCAATACCTCCAGCTTACCCTGAGCCTGAACCGGGCTTGATATAACCAGGAACAGGCAAAGGACTAGGGCTATCAGGCTCGCCTTCTTAATCATCCTTCTTTACCCACAATAGAGCGGAGATAGGCGGTGATAAAGCCGTCCAAGTCTCCATCCAGTATCGCATCAGTATCGCTGGTTTGATAATCCGTCCTGTGGTCCTTGACCATCTTATACGGATGGAGGACATAGCTCCTGATCTGGTTACCCCAGCCAGCAGAGACGTGTTTGCCCTTGAGCCTCGCTGTCTCTTCCGCCCGCTTCGCCAACTCCAAATCCAGCAGCCGAGCCTGGAGTATCCTCAGCGCAATCTCCTTGTTCTGATGCTGCGAGCGCTCACTCTGGCAGGTTACCACCAGCCCCGTTGGTTGATGAACAAGTCTCACGGCAGTGCTTGTCTTCTGCATATGCTGCCCCCCGGGTCCGCTTGACCTGAAGGTATCCACCCTCAAATCATCAGGGGCTATCTTCACATCAACATCCGCCTCCGCTTCTGGCATAACCTCGACCAGGGCGAAAGAGGTGTGCCGAGCATGGTCGGCATCAAAGGGGGAGAGACGAACCAGGCGATGAACGCCGTGCTCCGATTTCAAGTAGCCACAGGCGTAATCACCGGTAACTCCGATGACGGCGCTCTTTATCCCCGCCTCTTCACCGGGAGAAATGTCCAGAATTTCCGCCCGGTAACCACGCCGCTCCGCCCAGCGGAGGTACATCCTCATTAGCATCTGAGCCCAGTCCTGCGATTCGGTACCCCCGGCCCCGGCATGAATCGCCAAGATGGCATTTCTGGCATCATACTCACTGGTAAATGCCATCTCCAGCTCCAGGTCATCAAGGCGAGCGGTAACCTTTTCTAAACGAGACTGAATCTCACCTTCCAGTGAGCTGTCCCCTTCTTCTTCGGCCAGGGACACAAACTCAGCAATGTCAGCAACCTCACTTTCCAGTCCCCGCCACCTCTCGACCACCCGCTTCTGTTCCGCAAGCCGGCGCATAATATTCTGTGCCCCGGTTGGGTCTGACCAGAAATCGGGCTGAGCAGCCTGTTTTTCCAGGCGAGCAATCTCCTCCTCTTTAGCAGCGATGTCAAAGATGCACCAGTACCATCGAGACCCGAGCCTCTAAATCCTTCAGTTTATCCCTTATCTCCTGCATCTTACCTCACCATAATTCTGCTATTCCAAAAGTCTTCCCTGATAGCCTGTCTCGGGCGCCACAGTACCCCCTTCGCTCCTCAGATTACCCCCGGCAGCCAGATGAGCCAGCCGGGTAGGTTCGGGCAGACGATATGCCCGGCACAATCTGAGCACCCAGTAGATAGCAGTCTGAAGGTCAACCCTGTGACCGACAGAAACATAAACCGGCTTCACTCCAGTCTTAGTGCGGAGAGCGGCACCAACAGTCTCACCCCGGTCCACCACCTCAGCATAGCTACCTGGTGTTTCCCCGGGCACCCCATGTTCCCCGCACAATAAAGACTTGGCACAACCAATTGTCGGTATATCCAGAAGGAGCCCGAGATGAGAGGCAAGCCCCACACGGCGGGGGTGGGCAATCCCCTGACCATCTACCACGATGAGGTCAGGCATAAGGGTGAGTTGCTCGCAGGCAGCCAGTGTCAACGGCGACTCACGGAACGATAAAAGTCCCGGGATATACGGGAAATCGAGTTTCCCCTGAACGGTTTTTGCCTCCACCAGCCTAAGCTCAGGATACTGTATCACCACCGCCGCCCCGGTGGCCGTCCCAGCAGCCTTTTGTACTGATATATCCACCCCGGCGATAAAGCGCGGTGCAGTGATCCCACCCTCTCTAAGCACCTGTACCGCCAGTTGCCGCTGTATCTCTAACGCCTGGGCAACACTGACCTGCCAGCCATGCAAACTCCTTACTTTCATACCCTGATTATACCGATTGCCTAACCTGCTGACAACCTTAGTTCAGCAATATTCCCTGCCCCCTTGCATCTTTGACCTAATTGTGGTATAGTTCTTATAAAAGAATCGGAGTTTTAAGTGGGGTTCATTCCCACTTTTTTGTTGTAGGGGAAATAATAGGATCGGAGGGCTTAACCGGAGATGAAAAGTGAGTTCCTGATCGCTATTACCCAGCTCGCAGCCGAGAAAAACCTGCCTAAGGAGGTGGTTATCGCCGCGGTAGAGTCAGCACTGGTATCCGCCTACCGTAAGGATAATTTTACGGCTAACCGGAATATCGCGGTTAAGATTAACCCCAATACGGGCAAGGTGACGGTTTTTGTTGAGAAGACAGTAGTTGAGCAGCCGTCAGATTCTCAGCGCGAGATATCGCTGGCTGATGCCCGCCAGATTAATCCAGATGCCCAGATTGATGACACCGTGGCCGTGGAAGCCACCCCGGCTAATGCGGGACGCATCGCGGCTCAAACGGCAAAGCAGGTCATTCTCCAGCGTCTCCATGAAGCTGAGCACAGCGCCATATTCGAGGAATATGCTCACAAGTCCGGTGATATTGTCACCGGGGTGGTGCAGCGTATTGAACCCAAGCAGATCACCGTCGACCTAGGTAGAACCGAGGCAATACTCCCGGCGGTAGAGCAAGTACGTAATGAGCGGCACCGGGTGGGGCAAAGGCTCAAGGTTTACCTTCTGGAGGTAGTCCGGAGCAGCAAAGGGCCTCAGGTGGTGGTATCACGGTCTCACCGGGATTTAGTTCGCCGGCTCTTTGAGCTGGAGGTCCCTGAGATTTACGGTGGGACTGTGGAAATCAAGTCAATTGCCCGTGAAGCTGGTTACCGGACCAAGGTGGCCGTCGCTGCCCGCCAGGAAGGCATTGACCCGGTCGGCTGCTGTGTCGGGCTACGGGGCATCAGGATACAGAATATTGTCAACGAGCTGAACGGCGAAAAGATTGACGTCGTGCTGTGGGATCAAGACGCTAAAGTCTTTATTGCCAATGCCCTCAGCCCATCCAAGGTGCTAAGTGTTAAACTGAACGAGGCAGAAGAGGTAGCCACCGTAGTTGTCCCTGACAGGCAACTCTCGCTCGCTATCGGCAAGGAAGGGCAGAACGCCAGGCTGGCGGCCAAGCTCACCGGGTGGCGAATTGATATCAAGAGTGCCTCGGATGCGGAGGCAGAGCGAGCCGCCCAGGCCGAGCTTCCACCTGAGGTGGAAGCGGAGACTGTTGTCAGCGAGCCGCTTCCTGCTGAAGTGCCAACTATCGAGCCGGCTCTGGTGTCCACCGAGGCACCCGAGGTATCGGCAGAGCCACCACCCCCGGAGACTACCTACTCCCCACCCCCGGTTCCTTTTGAACCGCCAGTGACGGTCGAAAAAGCCGAGCTCCGGTTTGCCGAGGACATCATGGGACCGGCGAAGCCAGAGGCAAAACAGAAGAAGAAAAAGAAAGGGGTACGCGGCAAGGAAGACGCTGATGGCGTCAAAGCCAGAAAGCCACGCCGAGGCCGGGAAATCTTTGATGAGGAAGAGGAGGAATATTAGTCTGGCTCTGATGAAGCAAATACCACAGCGAACCTGTATTGCCTGCCGCAAGGCAACCAGAAAGCGGGAGCTAATTCGCCTGGTACGCACCGCTGACAACAGCGTAGAGGTTGATACTAGCGGCCGCAAGGCAGGGCGAGGCGCTTACCTGTGCCGGTCATGGGAGTGCTGGGAAACCGGGCTAAAAGGCGGTCGGCTGGAGCATGCGCTAAGAACTACCCTTACCAAGGATAACCGCCAGCAGCTTATTGGCTGGGGGCAACAATTCATGCTAGGAGCAAGCGGTGGCAAATAAACCGGGGGAGGCTTTGAAGCAGCCGGCAGAGTCACGAACTATTGAAATTCCCGACTCGGTGAGTGTGCGGCATCTGGCTGAGCTACTTGGGGTTAGTGCCATAGAAGCCATCAAACAGCTGATGCGCAATGGCATCATGGCCAATATTAACCAGGTCATCAGTTATGAGGCGGCGACCGCGGTCGCCGAGGTCTTTGGCTATAAGGCCCATCCCGCGCCGCAGGTGGCACGGCGGTCAATCGCTGAAATCAGAAGACATCAGCCCCGAGGGGAGGAGACCGGCGGTCTGCGACCCAGACCCCCGGTGGTTACGATTTTGGGGCATGTTGACCACGGCAAGACCAGACTCCTTGACGCCATTCGACAGACCAATGTGATGGCTAGCGAAGCCGGAGGTATCACCCAGCATATCGGTGCCTATCAAATAGAGGTCAACGGGCAAAAGATCACCTTCCTGGATACGCCGGGGCATGAGGCATTTACGGCGATGCGAGCCCGGGGAGCCCAGGTAACCGACATCGCGGTCCTGGTAGTTGCCGCTGATGACGGGGTGATGCCACAGACCCTGGAAGCGATAGACCATGCCCGGGCAGCCGGGGTACCTATCGTGGTGGCGATTAACAAGATCGACAAGCCTAACGCCAATCTGGAATCGACCAAGCGCCAGCTAGCTGATGCCGGACTGCTCATCGAGGAGTGGGGAGGTGATACTGTTTGTGTTCTCACCTCAGCCAAGGAGAAGACCGGCATCTCAGATCTGCTGGAAAGCATCCTCCTGGTCGCCGAGATGGAAGAGCTCAAGGGGAACCCGTCTCTGCCGGGGACCGGGGTGGTTATCGAAGCCGGGATGGACCGGACTAGGGGACCCTTAGCGACGGTGCTCGTCCAAAACGGTAGCCTGAAGCTTGGTGATACCGTCGTTGTCGGTGCCTCATGGGGCCGGATAAGGGCAATGTTTAATGACATCAGGAAACGGGTGAGGAAAGCAGAACCGGCAACCCCGGTAGAACTCCTCGGCCTAAATAGTGTGCCCCAGGCCGGGGACATCCTGACAGTTGTCGCCGACGAACGTCAGGCCCGCCAGCTTATACAGGAGCGCCAGCAAGCAGCCTCACCACTTACCAGGCCAGTAAGCCTCAGCAATCTCTCCGCTCAAATAAGCGCCGGAGAAGTGAAAGAACTCGGCATTATTCTCAAGACCGATGTTCAGGGAAGTATTGAACCGATAAGAACCTCCCTGGAGCGCTCGGGCACAGACCAGGTCAAGGTCAAGATCATCCGCAGCGGCAGTGGCAATATAACCGAAAGCGATGTTATGTTGGCTGTTGCCTCCAAGGGGGCGATCATTGGCTTTGGCACCGGTGTTGAGGCCGGAGCCCGCCGTCTGGCCGAGGCTGAAGGTGTCGACATTCATTTGTACGATGTAATTTACAACCTGGTAGATGATGTTGATAAAGCACTCAAGGGTATGCTGGAGCCCACCTATGTTGAGGTTATTGAAGGACAGGGTGAGGTAATCGCCATCTTCCCTGCCGGCAAGAAGGAAAAGGTAGCCGGTATCCGCGTTACCAAGGGCAAGGTGAGCCGGGGTGTTCCGGTTAGAGTGCGGCGGGGGGAGCAAATCGTGTTCGAATCTACTGTCAGCAGCCTAAGGCGCTTTAAGGACGACGTTAAAGAGGTGCCTGCCGGATATGAGGCCGGGGTCGGTGTCAAGGACTTCAACGACTTTGAAATTGGCGATATGCTTGAGTTCTTCCAAAGGGAGAAAGCAGGGGGTACCGATCATAGCACATCGAATTGAGCGGGTGAACAATCTCATCCGTCATGAAGTCAGCGAACTACTTCAGCGCCAAGTCAAAGACCCGAGACTTGGCAGTTTTATTGCGGTAACCGAGGTCTCAACCTCCCCCGACCTGAAATATGCCAAGATACTGGTCAGTCATCTCGGCGGCGAGCAGGAAAAGCAAGAGACACTGCGCGGATTGGAGGCCGCCTCTGGCTTCCTCCGCAACCAGCTGGCAAAGCGTCTGGAGCTGCGGCGTGTCCCCGAACTGAAATTTCAGTGGGACGACTCTATTGAGCAGGGAGCCCGTCTCCTGAAGCTGATTGACGAGGTTGCCAAACATAACCACTCTGACCAGAATAGAGATTAGACTGTGGACGGCATACTAAATATTAACAAGCCCCAGGAAAAGACCTCGTTCAGCATCGTCGCCGCAGTGAAACGGCTGACCGGAGAGCCGCGCGTGGGGCATGCGGGCACCCTTGACCCGGCAGCCACCGGCATTTTGCCCATCTGCCTCGGGCAGGGAACCCGGGTGACTCAGTTTCTACTGGAGGCGACTAAATGTTATCGAGCTCACATTGAATTGGGGGTGACGACAGATACCTATGATGCCTGCGGCAGGGTTACCGACCGGCAAGACCCGTCCCGGATTAGCCAGGAGCAACTAACATCGGCACTTACCTCGTTTGTCGGTGAAATCCAGCAGCTCCCGCCGATGTACAGTGCGGTGAAACACCACGGCCGGCGACTCTATGAGCTGGCACGCTGCGGCATTGACATTGACCGCAGAAGTCGGCGCGCCAGAATCAACAGCCTGGAGCTTACCGGGTGGCAGCCACCAGTATTCACAGTAGAAGTCGTCTGCGGCCGGGGTACCTATATTCGCTCGCTAGCTCATGACCTGGGGCAGGCTCTGGGCTGCGGTGCTATCTTGAAGAGTCTGACTCGCTTGAGGTACGGGCCCTTTGATATCAACGACGCCGTTTCTATGCCCCAGCTTGAGAACGCCGTCCGCCACGGCTACTGGCAACAGCTTGTCCACCCTATAGATACCGTGCTGTTGGACTGGACAGCTATCGTGGTCGGTGATACCACCAGCAGCATGATAAAGAAGGGATGCCCGGTGACAGTTGCCGACAATAGCGGTCTGAAGCCGGTATCAACCGGGAATCGCTGCCGCGTCTATTCCAGTAGCGGCAGCTTCCTCGGCCTCGCCCGTTTCGACCCGGAAACAGGACGGTGGCAGCCGGACAAGGTCTTCTGCGGATGACCGAACCACAAGCCCATAATTCTCGGAACACGTCCCCCCATGAATATGCGAGCGTCTCTCAAGGAGCCCCAGAGAAGGACGCCGATGAGAGGCAAAGACCCTCTTGAATCCACACGCCCCCATCGAGTACTTCATTTGAAAGGCTTGACAGCTTGCGTATAATTAAAATATAGTTCATAACGGCTAAACAAGGAGGTGACGAGAGCTGCCGGCGCGTATTGCTTTGAGTGCCCAAAGAATAAGAGCAAGAACCCCAAGCGGGTTACGCTGAAGAACTAGAGACTGGCGACGCAAGGGGTCTGCCCCCAGTGCGGCACCAAAGTATTCAGCATTGGTCGAGGCTAACTGGCAATCTCAATGGTGCCGAAGGTGCCGGGCAACTGGCTAGGTAGCGAGGTGAGGCAACTTTCTGACTAATGCCTCAGGGTTTAGGGTAAGCATTTGATGGCAGGCGGTATCACCCAGACCAGCACCATGACTGATAGCATCAGCGAGAGAGGTAGTGAGCAAATCTTCTTCACTGTGAGCATCAGAGTTTAGCAGGAGCCGGGCTCCTGTTTGCTGTGCGAGGGAAGCGATGTGTCCATTGGTCAGGCAGTGTCCTTTTCGAGCACTGATTTCGAGAAAGATGCCGTTAGCGGCGGCTAATCTGGCTTCTTCGAGAGTGATAAGACCGGGGTGGGCAAGGATGTCAACATCAGGGCTGTGGAGTGCGGCGAGATTGGTGCCCTCTTCTACCGGCTCGGCAATTGTCTCACCATGAACCGCCACAATCCAAGCCCCCAGCTCTTTAGCCCTACTGGCAGCCTCAGCGATGGCAGGAGCCGGAAGGTGGGTAAGTTCTATGCCGGGAATAGCCAATATATCCCAGTGGGAACGGGCTATAGCGCAAATTTCGGCCGTTTCCCCAATTATACGGCTGAGTTCACCAAAGGAGGCATGGTCGGTAAGAGCCACGGCACGATAGTCATTAATCGAAGCCCGCCGGATGAGCTCAATCGGCGATAGGGCACCGTCACTGAGAGAAGTTTGAGTATGAAAATCGTAGACCATATCTAACCTTCCTGAGAATATGAGAATAGCATAATCGGGATAGTTTGGGCAAGTCTTCACTGGCGGCTTGCTTGTATTGAGAAAGGAGTAGTTGAATAGTGGGCAAGATAAATGTGGCTATAATCGGAGTCGGTAATTGCGCCTCATCACTGGTTCAGGGTGTTCACTATTATAAGAAGGCAGACCCGACTCAGTTTGTGCCTGGACTGATGCACGTCGATCTCGGTGGCTATCATATCAGTGATATCAATTTTGTTGCCGCCGTTGATATCGACAAGAATAAGGTCGGCAAAGACCTGGCCGAGGCGATTTTTACCCCGCCGAATAATACCCTCAAATTTTGTGATGTGCCGGCGACCAAGGTCAAAGTGCAGCGAGGGATGACCCATGACGGCCTAGGCAAGTATCTGTCACAGATAATCCAGAAAGCACCGGGATCAACCGCAGACATCGTTAAAATGCTTAAGGAAGCTAAAACCGATGTCGTGATTAACTACCTGCCAGTGGGTAGTGAGGAAGCAACCAAGTGGTACATTGAGCAGGTGCTGGCGGCAGGCTGTGGCTTTATCAACTGCATCCCGGTTTTTATCGCTCGAGAGAAGTACTGGCAGGAGCGCTTTGAGCAAAGGGGACTGCCGGTTATCGGTGATGACATAAAATCTCAGGTCGGGGCTACTATTGTCCACCGTATCCTTACCCGGCTATTCAGAGACCGTGGTGTCAGGCTGGAACGAACCTATCAGCTGAACTTTGGTGGCAACACCGACTTCTACAATATGCTGGAGAGGGAACGGCTTGAGTCCAAGAAGGTATCTAAAACCACCGCCGTAACCTCCCAGCTTGATTACCAGCTTGATGCGGATAACATCCACGTCGGGCCCAGCGATTATGTTCCCTGGCTCCAGGACCGTAAGTTCTGTCATATTAAGATGGAGGGACGCACCTTTGGCGATGTCCCCCTGAACCTGGAGCTGAAACTCGAGGTGTGGGATAGCCCCAACTCAGCCGGGGTGGTTATTGATGCCATCCGGTGCTGCAAACTGGCTCTAGACCGCGGGTTAAAAGGGGCACTGGTAGCCCCATCGGCCTACTTTATGAAGTCACCGCCAGTCCAATATACCGATGATGAAGCCCGCAAAATGGTGGAGGAGTTTATTGCCAGCAGTCAGCCAGCAGTTGATGAGGCATCAGGATAAGACCGTAAGGCAGGTATGGGTCGACTGTCAATGAAGATAGCATTAGTTTCCCCTTATGACTTCGCTTATCCCGGTGGTGTCGTCAATCATATCTCGGCACTCAGTTATTATTTAACCAAGATGGGTCACGAGGTTAAGATTATTGCTCCGGCATCGAAAGCAGTCGATAATCTCGGCGACCACTTTATACCTATCGGCAAAGCTCGACCGGTTCCATCTAATGGCTCTATTGCCCGGATTACCATATCAGTCAGGCTTGCCTCCAGAATAAAAGCCGTTCTTGACGAGGAGAACTTTGATATTATTCACCTCCACGAGCCCCTTGTGCCCATGCTATGCACTGCCGTACTCCGGTTTTCAAATACAGCCTGTGTTGGTACCTTTCACGCTTGTCAAGGTAGACCCGGTTATAACTTCGGGTGGCCGGTTACTCCTATGCTGCTGAAGAGGCGGGCGCTCAAGCTCAACGGCAGAATTGCAGTATCCAGACCGGCTATGGAGTTTGTCAGCAAATATATTCCAGGCGGTTATAGTATTATCCCCAATGGTGTCGACCTAACGCACTTTTCGCCGGAGGTATCTCCAATTGAACAATTCTGTGACGGGAAACTCAATCTCTTGTTTGTGGGTCGCCTGGAGAAGCGTAAAGGCTTGAACTACCTGCTCAAAGCTTATGAGCGAATTCGGCTGGAAGTTCCCAGGTCACGACTCATTATCGTTGGCCCCGGCACCATGCTGCGGCACAAGTACGAGAAGCAAGTCAGGCAGAACCGCCTCGACGATGTTATTTTCATTGGCTATGTGCCCTATGAGGAACTCCCACGGTACTATAAGACAGCCGACATTTTCTGTTCTCCGGCTACAGGCCGGGAAAGTTTCGGGATTGTTTTGCTCGAGGCGATGGCTGTAGGCAGGCCGGTCATCGCCTCGAATATCGAGGGCTATGCCAGCGTGGTGACCAACGGTGTCGACGGACTGCTGGTACCCCCGAAGGATGAGACGGCGCTAGCCCGGGCTCTCGTCTCGCTGATGACTGACCAGTCACTGCGGCAGGAGATAGCGGCCCGGGGCAGAGCTAAAGCGTTGGAGTACGGCTGGGAACAAATTACCCAAAAGGTGCTAAGGTACTATGTCACGGTGCTCAACGAACCCCCGTGGCGAGAGCGATACCTCCAATCTGAGGCAGTATCAACCTCAGTCCAAGCAAAGATGCCCACGAAGTAACAGTCAATGGTAAAGTTAGCTGGAGCCCGTAAAACGATTGCCTATTATCTTACCGAACCACCGGTGCGGCTTCTGGCAAGGTCACCGGTGACACCCAGCACATTAACCTGGTTCGGTTTCCTGCTGGCTATTGGGGCAGCAATACTGATTACTTTGGGGAACCTCGTTGCCGCCGGGTTTGTCGTGCTTATCGCCGGCTTCTTTGATATTGTTGATGGAGCGCTGGCTCGTCGTACCGACCAAGTAACCCGCTTCGGGGCTGTCCTGGACTCTACCCTTGACCGTTTATCCGAGGCGGTGCTGCTCATCGGCATCCTGGTCTTGTATGCCGATAGTCAATCACTTGTCCCGATTTTACTGGTCGTGGTTACCCTGATTGGCTCGCTGCTGGTGAGCTATATCCGGGCCAGGGCAGAGGCACTGGGGCTGGAATGCCAGGTGGGGCTATTTACCCGGGCAGAGCGGGTGGTGGTGCTGGTGCTAGGGCTCTGGCTGAACCAGATTATTGAATCTGCCTTGCTCGTAGCGTTAGCTATCATAGCGGTATTCAGCTTCGTCACTGTGGTTCAACGGCTGCTTTGCGTGTGGCAACAGACAAGAACCAAACAAACCTAGGGCTTTCTTTGCTTATGCCGCCGCTTATGTTGTATTCTATGAGGGATTAAGCTCAGGGAGTGATTCCAGAGCTACCTGGCGAGAGAATAATTAATCTTGAGAGGGTCAAATGCCGGTAATTGCTGTTATTGGTGGCCAGTGGGGTGATGAAGGCAAGGGTAAGGTGGTTGACCTGCTTGCTCAGCAGGCAAGGGCAGTCATCCGTTTCTCGGGGGGTGATAATGCCGGGCATACTGTGGTTAACCCTTATGGTGAGTTTAAACTACATCTCGTCCCGTCCGGTATTTTCTCCCCAGGCGCTAGCTCCATTATTGGTAATGGGGTGGTGATTAACCCAGCGGTATTACTTGATGAGATAGACCAGCTAAATGAACGAGGCGTGGATACCAGCCGGCTTTTTATCAGTGACCGGGCACACCTGGTTATGCCTTATCATATCCTCCTCGACGGCCTGGAGGAGGAGTCACGGGGGGGAAAGGCATTGGGCACTACCCGAAAGGGGATTGGACCCGCCTTTGCCGACAAGACCGCCAGGTTAGGGATCAGAGCTGGTGACCTCTTAGACAAAAAAACATTACTCGAGCGACTCCGCCCCATCCTTGATTATAAGAATACTATACTGACCAAAATCTACGGGGCCAGCCCGCTGTCACTGGATGATGTATATTGGCAGTACTGTCAGTATGGAGACCGTCTCGCCCCTTACATTCGAGAGACAACCATAATGCTCGAGGAAGCCCTCGACCGGAAGGAGGTGGTGCTGCTGGAAGGAGCCCAAGGGGCACTGCTTGACCCCGATTTCGGCACCTATCCCTATACCACCTCGTCATCACCACTGGCCGCCGGGAGCTGCCTCGGCACCGGCCTAAGTCCGGCTCGGATTAAGAACATTATTGGGGTGTTCAAGGCCTACTGCACCCGGGTTGGCAGTGGCCCGATGCCTACCGAACTCACGAATGAGACTGGTGCCCTGATCCGGGAAGTAGCTCACGAGTACGGGACTACTACCGGCAGACCACGACGCTGCGGCTGGTTTGATGCCGTTGCCGCTCGCTTCAGCACCCGGGTTAACGGCTTCACCGGAATAGCCATCACCCGCCTTGATGTTCTTGACGGGCTCCCCAGTATGAAGATATGTGTTGGCTATAGACTGGACGGGGACACAATTGATTACTTCCCGGCTAGTGTAGCCGCACTGGAGAGGTGCCAACCGATTTACGAAGAGCTACCAGGATGGCAGACTGCCACCAGCGATATCCGGGAGTACGAGAGGCTGCCTCTTGAAGCTCGCCAATATATTGCCAGGCTGGAAGAACTTGTCGCCTGCCCCGCCAGTCTCATATCTGTGGGACAAGGACGAGAGCAAACCATCATGGTAGGCAGCATTCTCTAACCTGCCACCAATTCCACTGCCCGAGGAACGACAGTGAAACTGAAAGCCACTCAAATAATAGATACCGACGTCCTGGTGATTGGTGGTGGTGGCGCCGGGTTAAGGGCATCCATTGAAGCCAGCAAATACGACCTCGATGTATTGCTAATATCGGAAGCGCCCGTGGGTTTCAGAAATAACACGGCTATTTCTGGAGCCACCTTTGCCGCCGCCGGCGTCGCCAACCAGCCCGCCGATTCCCCTGAAGTGCATCTAAGGGATACAATCACTGGCGGACGTTTCATCAATGACCGGCGGCTGGTGGAAACTATGACACACGGGGCAAAACAGCAGGTCCACGACCTAACCAGGTTTGGAGTACACTTCCGGCAGCATCAGGGAAAGCCATCAGTGTGGCAGGTCCCCGGACATACATATCCCCGGCATGTTTCCGTGGATAGATTCAAAGGGATTAACATCACCCGACCAATGCGGCAGTATGCCGCCAGCCTGGGTATCCGATTCATGGAGGGAATTCTGGTAACCAAGCTGCTGCGCGCCGAGGATGCGGTAACGGGGGCACTGGGAATAGATGACGAGGGTCAGGTGCTGGTCATTAGTGCTAAGTCCACCATCCTGGCCACCGGCGGTGCCGGGCAGCTTTACCTCAGAACAAACAACGCACTCGGATTGACCGGAGACGGCTTTGCCTTAGCCTATGAGGCGGGGGCAACTCTGCGTGACATGGAGTTTGTGCAGTTTTACCCCACTACGCTGGGACAACATGGCAGCAAGCTATGTGCCTACGAGAGGCTTATGCCAAATGGTGCCACCCTCAGGAACTCGTCAGAGGAAGACATCCTGAAGAGACACGGGATAGATGATTTGGCTTCAGCGACCCGGGACATATTAGCCCGGCTGATAATGGAAGAGATTATCGCCGGCCGAGGAATCGAAGGTAGTGTTGTTTTTGACCTTACTCCCATGCCCGAGGAGGTAGCCGAAAAGTATTACCTCCGGGGTTTCCCGCCGAGATTCCCGGTTGCTCCCGCCGCTCACTTTTTCATGGGTGGGATAAGAATCAACGAGAACGCTGAGACTGCGGTCAATGGGCTATACGCCGCCGGTGAGGTCTGCGGTGGTACCCACGGCGCCAACAGGCTGGCAGGAAATGCGATCACCGATACCCTTGTTTTTGGCGCTACTGCCGGAGATAGGGCGGCCGCCAGAGCGTCCAAAACAGGTCGAACACCAGTCCCCCAGAGCAAGGTAGCCGCCGGGGTGAAAAGGCTAAGTGAACTGGCTTCGGGCAGCGGGCGGCAGAGCCTTCAAGAGCTGAAGCAGTCGCTCAGGCAAACCATGTGGGACAGGGCTGGGATAATCAGGGACGGAAGGAACCTTGAGGCTGCCCGGAGAGAGATCGCTGCCCTACGAGAGCAACTGGGAGCTCTATCGCTGACCGACTACCGGCAACTACCTCAAGCCATCAAGCTTGTCAACATGTTGACTGTTTCGGAGATGGTCTGCCGGGCTGCCCTGATGAGAACCGAAAGCCGGGGCGCTCACCATCGAGCTGATTACCCCGAAGAAGATAACGAGCAATGGCTGAAGACGATAGAGATTTCCCGCCAAAGCGGAGAGATGACATTGAGAATCATGCCCGTCAACGGCGATAAGTAGAGATTATTTATTAAACCCACCCCCTTTATCCCCCTCCCTTTCCAAGGGAGGGGGAATTGCTTATGTAAGAGAGGCTTCGCCTCTCTTTGACTCTCCTTCGCTATCCACTTCTTCAAAGGAGGGGGAGGAAAAAGAAAGAGGGACGTCAAGCCCCTCTTAAACTCGAACCGCCTTCAAAGGAGGGAGAAAGAAAAAAAAGAGGGGCTGACGCTCCTCTTATATATCGTTAGAGGGAGAGCAGGCAAAACAAGCTTTAGCTATAGGATGTTAAAGAGGGACTTCGTCCCTCTTAAGAAAATTCTTCCCCCTCTCCTTAGAAGGAGAGGGGGATTAAAGGGGTGAGAGGTTGAAGGAAAATCTCTAAACCGGCAGGTCAATCTTATAGTCTTTCAGCGTCTCCCTGATTAATGCCGCTGTTTTTTCGTCCGGCTCGGTGAGCGGCAGCCGCGGCTTCCCTACCCGGAAACCAACATGGTTAAGGGCGTACTTAACCGGAATCGGGTTAGCCACCACAAACAGAGCGTTAACCAGGGGGAGCAGGTAGCGGTGGATGCTGGCAGCTTTGTCTGATTTACCACCGATGAAGCTGTCGATCATTTCTTTTATCTGCTTACCCACCAGATGGGAGGCAACACTGATGACCCCGTAGCCCCCCAGGGCCAGTATCGGCAGGGTATCGCTGTCGTTGCCACTATAGACCAAGAAGCCCTTCTTGGCACCACTGATAATCCTGGCAATCTGGTCGAGGTTGCCGCTGGCTTCCTTTATGCCGATAATGTTATCAATCTGACTTAGCCTGATAACCGTCTCTGCGGACAGGCTGGTAACGGTGCGTGAGGGCACATTATACAGGATACAGGGCAAACTGGTGCTCTCAGCAATAGCCTTAAAGTGCCGGTACAAGCCCTCTTGAGTGGGCTTATTATAGTAGGGAACAACTAACAGGCAGGCATCAACCCCTATTCGCTCTGCCCCTTTGGTCGCCTCCAAGGCCTCGGCGGTGCTATTGCTACCCGTGCCCGCTATTACGGCTCCCCGTCCGCCGACCGCTGATTTCACCTCATTGAACAGGCGTATCTCCTCGTCACGGACAAGGGTGGGAGATTCCCCAGTTGTGCCCACGACAAGCAAGCCGTCGCTCCCCGAGTTGAGCAGGGCTAAGGCCAACCGCGTCGCCTGCTGATAATCAACCCCCCCCTCTTCATCAAAGGGGGTCACCATCGCCGTAATTAGTCGCCCCAGTTCACCCATTTCACTACCCCTGGGGGTGTATCCACTCCCTCTTCAGCATCTCCTCGGCGATCTGGACGGCATTGAGAGCCGCTCCCTTACGCAGATTGTCAGCCACAACCCACATGACCAGGCCGTTGGGATGGGAGGCATCACTTCGAATTCGCCCGACGAAAACCTCGTCGGTGCCGGCTGCTGACCACGGCTGGGGATAAAGACTGACCGTCGGGTCATCTAATAGCTTGATCCCCGGCGCCTGAGCCAGGATACCCTCCGCATCATCGGGTGAAATCGGGTGGGAGAACTCGACGTGGATTGCCTCACTATGCCCGGTAAACACGGGGACGCGGACACAGGTAGCCGAGACCGCCATATTGTCGGCATGCATTATCTTCTTGGACTCCTCGACCATCTTCCACTCTTCTTTAGTGTAGCCATTATCCAAAAACACGTCTATCTCTGGCAGTATATTAAAGGCTATCTGGTGGGGGTAAACGTGCGGAGCGGTGGTCTGCCCATCGAGCACCTGCCTGGTTTGCGTCGTTAGCTCGTCTACCGCCGCAGAACCGGTGCCCGATACCGACTGGTAGGTATCAACAATAACCCGCTTGATAGGGTTAACCTTGTGCAGGGGGTATAGAGCCACTACCATCTGAATAGTCGAGCAGTTCGGGTTGGCAATAATCCCCTTATGCCATTTGATGTCCTCGGGATTGACTTCAGGAACCACCAAGGGAACCGAGGGCACCATCCTAAAGGCAGCACTATTATCAATCACCACCGCCCTGGACTGAGCAGCGATCGGGGAGAAGTAGCGACTGTTCTCAGCCCCGGCAGAGAAGAGGGCAATATCTACCTCCTTGAACGAATCGGGGGTCGTCTCCTCAACCTCAATCTCCTGATGGTTGAACAGCAGCTTCCTGCCCGCCGAACGGTCTGAAGCCAGAAGGCGAATTGAAGCCATCGGGAAGTTGCGTTGTCCTAATACCCTGATAAACTCCTGCCCGACCAGCCCCGTGGCACCAACAATGGCCACTCTGTACCCATTCATCGCTCCTCCTGCAAACCCAGCAGGACATCTAGACCATAGACTAGGCCCTGTCGCTTGACTACTTCCTTGACAGCGAGAATAACCCCCGGCATATAGCACTCGCGACTAATGGTATCATGGCGAATGCTCAGTGTTTGCCCTGGCCCGCCGAGAATCACCTCCTGGTGACCCAGAAGACCAGGCAGGCGTACACTATGAATCGCAATGCCATCAACCAGCTCTCCCCGGCTGGCCGAGGTCCGGCTTTGCTCCGGATAAGAGAATGGCTTGCCTCGGGCAGCTACCATGGCTTTGGCCGTCGCCAGAGCCGTCCCGGAAGGGGCATCCGCCTTCTGATGATGGTGCAACTCTATAATTTCGGTGTAGTCAAGATACCGGCCAGCTATCTTGGAGAGGTGAATCATCAGCACCGCCCCGAGGGCGAAGTTTGACGCCACCACAATACCAACCCGGTGAGCTTTAGCTAACTGGTCAATTTCACTAACATCACCAGCCGTCAGCCCGGTGGTTCCGATGACCAAGTTAACTCCGTGCTTGGTAGCCACCCGCACCGCCGGCATGATAGCCTGAGCCACGGTGAAATCTACCAGCACAGCGGGCTGGCAACTGGTCAGAATATACTCCAGGTCAGAAGAAAAAGGCACCGTCCCCGAGCCATCGGGCAGGAGCAGAAACTCCTGGGCAGGCTGTACTTCTACAGCACCGACCACCTCTACCTCAGGTTCGCGGCACAGAGCGCTAATCACCTCTCGCCCCATTCTACCTGATGCACCCCGGACTACTACCTTGATTGGCGTCATAAGCTGACTCCCTAATGGCGTTTGCTTACCGGCCGCCGCTGGGGGAAGCGCCTCCCTTCTTGCTTCCTCGCCTGATACCCAGTACCCAGCGAATCACTTACCCTGGCTCCGGGCACCTCCGAGGGCTTATCAAAAACCGCCCGACGTGATAGCTTTATCCTGCCCAGGTCATCAACGCCAACAACTTTTACCATAACCTCGTCACCAACCTGGACTACGTCCTCAACCTTGGCTACCCGGTAGTCGGCCAGTTCGCTGATGTGAACCAGACCTTCTTTGCCAGGCAGGATTTCTACAAAGGCTCCAAAGTTCATCAGGCGAGTTACCTTACCGGTATAGGTACTGCCAACTTCTACCTCCTTCGTTAGCCCTTCAATGATTTCAATAGCCCGTCGGGCTGACGCTTCGTCAGGTGAGCCGATAACCACTGTGCCGTCATTTTCAATATCAACCGTCGCCTTGGTTTCATCAATAATTGACCTGATCGTTTTACCACCAGTGCCAATCACAGCGCCAATCTTACTCGGGTCAATCATCATTTTGTACATTCGGGGCGCATAGCGGCTGACCTCAGGCCGGCTGGCACTGATAGTCTGCTGCATCACCTCCAGAATAGACAGGCGAGCCTGTCGAGCCTGGCCCAGCGCCTCTTTTATGATTTCCAGGCTTATGCCCTTGAGCTTGATATCCATCTGTAGCGCCGTAATACCGCTCTCCGTCCCGGCCACCTTAAAGTCCATATCACCATAACCATCCTCTATACCCTCGATATCGGTCAGGACAGCATAATTACTGTTGTCACCAGTGACCAAGCCCATGGCTATCCCGGCGACGGCTGTCTTCACTGGTATGCCGGCATCCATCAGGGACAGGCTTGAGGCACAAACACTGGCCATAGATGTGCTGCCACTGGAGCTAAGAACCTCCGAGACGAGGCGAATGGTGTACGGAAAATCTTCATCCTTAGGTAGTACCGGCACGATAGCCCGCTCGGCAAGAGCGCCGTGCCCGATTGCCCGGCGACCGGGGACACCTATCCGCCCCACCTCACCGGTAGAGAACGGCGGGAAATTATAGTGATGGATGAAGCGCTTCGTCTCCTCGATACCTAGCCCATCAAGCTGCTGCTCCTTGCCAATCGGACCCAGGGTAGTAATGGTCAGGACCTGTGTCTGCCCCCTGCTAAATAGGGCCGAGCCATGGGTGCGGGGCAGAAGTCCTATCTCACAGCTAATGGGACGGACATCGACCAGACGGCGGCCATCAACACGCCTTGCCTCGCCAAGGATATTACTCCTCATCCTGGCTCTAACCATCGTTTCCAGAGCCGAGAGTATATCCGGCTCCAGAAACTGGTCACTGAAGCGCTCTATAAGCTCTCTCTGTAAACTATGTAGCGCCTGCTCCCGCTCCGATTTCTCCAGTCCGCTTAAGGCATGAGCAAGCCGTTCATTAACGATTGGTCCAATTGCGGAAACTACGTCGGGGTTGGCCTCAGGAATAGGGGCTGCCAACTTAGGTTTCCCCCAAGCCTGCTGAAGCTCCTCCTGGAGCTTAATAATACCTTGGTTTGCCTCATGACCCAGCTTAATTGCCTGGGTAACAATATCCTCGGGAACCTCCTGGGCACCGGCTTCTACCATGACAATCGCTTGCCTGGTGCTGACCACAACCAGGTCAAGCCGGCTACCCTCAAGCTGAGCCAACTTGGGATTCAACACCAGCTGGTCATCAATATAGCCGATACGAACTGCCCCCACGGGACCGGCAAACGGTATTTCTGATAGTGACAGGGCCGCAGAGCCGCCAATAACGGCCAGGGTATCAGGGTCGTTTTCCTGGTCAGCGGAAAGGACAGTAATCACAATCTGAATATCGTTGCGCCACTGCTTGGGCAGAAGCGGACGCAGCGAGCGGTCGGTAAGACGACTGGCCAGGGTTGCCTCCTGGCTGGGACGCCCTTCTCTTCTTATGAAGCCGCCGGGGATCTTACCGGCAGCATACAGCCGTTCTTCATAGTCCACGGTCAGAGGCAGGAAATCTCCCCCCTCTCGTGGTTTGTCACTGACACAGGCAGTTACCAGCACCACCGAGTCCCCGTAGCGCACAATAACGGCAGCACTTGCCTGACCGGCGAGCTTGCCCGTCTCAATGACTAAGTTTCTCCCCCCAACTTCACAGGCAAACGATTGAGATCTTATCAATATTCCTCCCTCTAACAGCTCTACTTGCGCAGTCCCAACTCAGCTATCAGGCGCTGATAGCGACCGACATCCTCCCTGCTGAGGTAAGATAGCAGCCGCCGCCTCTGTCCCACGAGCTTGAGCAGTCCACGCTGCGTGTGGTAATCATGACGATTAGCCATCATGTGCTCTGTCAACTGGCGTATCCTCTCAGTAAGCAGAGCTACCTGAACCTCAGTTGAACCGGTGTCATTTTCCCCTTTCTTGAATTTGCTGATGATATCTGTTTTCTTGTTCTTGTCCAAATTATACCCCGCCTCCCTTAATTATCTAGCAAACTTAAGTATATCATAAGTTTACCAGATTATAGCACAGGCCGTGAAGCCTGTAAATTTGTTTCGAAGACGGTCTTCACCCCCCTTCACGAACCGTTTCCTTGACGTGGCGATTGCCAGGTAGTATAGTGGAACTATATCCGATACCCTGGTATCATTTCCCCAGGCTTCACGGCAAGCGACCTCAGCGACAGGTAGGATGAAAAGACCGCAGTTTTTTGGGCCAAGTTCACTGAAACACCACCCCAAACTGAGAGATTCCGGCTATCAACGGTTATGAATGTGGGCGTGTGCAGAATTAAGCTCCGCTTACCGGAGAATCAGTCTCTTAAGGGTAAACGGCGGGTATTGAAGTCCATTACTACCCGAGTCAAGAACAGGTTTAATGTTTCTATTGCCGAAGTTGATGACCAGAATCTCTGGCAGCTGGCTACCCTTGGCATCTGCTGCGTCTCCAACAGTAGCCGCCTGACCAACGAGGTACTGTCAAAAGTGGTGGACTTTGTTACTGAGGGCCGGTTTGAGATAGATATCCTCGACTATGAAATTGAGATCCTGTCCGTTTAGTGACGAGGCGATTATGAACCCCTCAGCGTTTCTCCAGTATCTTATGGCTCAGCCCAATTATAGCCGCCAGATTGCCCACATCGAGCATATTCCCCCCCGTCAGGCCAAATACGGAGATTTGGACAAAGCCCTGACTGCCGCTCTTCAATATCGCCTGAAGGCTCACGGCCTGTTACCACTATATACTCACCAGGCTGAAGCCGTGAATATCGCCCGGCGGGGCGGGAATGTGATGGTGGCAACTTCAAGCGCCAGCGGCAAGACATTGTGTTATAACACCGCTGTACTGGAGGCAATGTTAACTGAGAAGGGCACCCGCGCCCTGTACCTCTTCCCCACCAAGGCGCTGGCTCAAGACCAGCTGCGTGGTTTAAAGGAGCTATTCTGCCCCGCACTATTCAGGGTTGAGGAGCTGGCCACCTTTGATGGCGATACTCCTCAGGCAGAGCGGGCTGACATAAGGCGTCGAGCCAGGATAGTCCTCACCAATCCCGATATGCTCCATATCGGGATACTGCCTAATCATCCGTCCTGGACAAGGCTGCTCCGCAACCTGAGATATGTAGTCGTGGATGAAGCTCATGTCTATCGAGGTGTTTTTGGCTCCCATGTCGCCGGCGTGCTGCGTCGCCTGCGCCGCCTGTGCCAGCACTACGGCTCAAATCCCCAGTTCATCTGCTGCTCGGCAACAATAGCCAATCCCGGTGAGCACGCACAAAAGCTGGCAGGGCTTCCGTTTCAGGTAGTTGACAGCGATGGCTCCCCCCACGGGGGCAAGGAGTTTGTTTTCTGGAACCCGCCGATTATCGATGTCGCCAAAAGCGTTCGGCGCAGCGCTAATAGTGAAGCCACGCACCTGTTCACCGAGTTAGTCAGCCACAATATCCGCAGCCTGACCTTTGCCCGCACCCGCCGATTAACCGAGCTTATCTATACCTACTCGCGGCAGAGTCTCACTGAAAATGATCCCGTCATGGCCGGAAGGATAAAACCTTATCGAGCGGGCTATCTCCCCCAGGAACGGCGGCAGATAGAGCAGGAGCTGTTTTCGGGTCAACTGCTCGGGGTGGTGGCGACCACGGCCTTAGAGCTCGGGATAGATATTGGCGACCTGGAGGCAACCGTGCTCACTGGCTACCCGGGGAGCATTGCCAGCACCTGGCAGCAGGCGGGGAGGAGTGGTCGGGGTAGAGATGAGTCCTTAAGCTTCCTCATCGGGCTGGACAATCCTCTAGACCAGTACTTCATGCGTCACCCGGACAACTTTTTCGGAAAAAACTTTGAGAATGCTCTGGTCAATCCCGATAACCCTTATATTTTGAGAGCCCAGCTTCTGTGTGCCGCCTGGGAGCTGCCACTACGAGGTAATGACGACAGGTTTTTTGGCCCGGCCTTAAGCCGGGAAACAGCAGAGCTGGAAGAGCTGGGAATACTCAGGGAGCGCCTAGGCAGGTGGTATCTTTCACCCACCATCTCCTATCCGGCGCAAAGCATCAATATTCGTGCTACCTCCGGGGAAAGCTTCGCCGTTATTGATGCGGCAACCGGCTCCCTGCTGGAGACAGTAGAGGCCAGTGTCGCCATCTTTCAGGTGCACCCCGGGGCTATCTACCTCCATCAGGGGGAGCCCTATTTAGTCACTGACCTTGACCTGGCGAACCACACTGCCTATGCCACACCGACCACGGCGGCTTATTATACCCAGACCAAGGAGATTACTGATTTACGTATCTTGAGGCTAATCAACAGCCGGAGCTGCCGGCAGGTAAAGGTATACCTTGGTGAGGTCGAGGTTACCACTACCGTGGTTGGCTTTAAGAAGAAGGCACAGTTCACCGAGGAGGTAATCGGGGAGGAGCCCCTCGACCTGCCACCGCAGCGCTTTCCCACTATCGGCCTCTGGTTTGACCTGCCGCCGCAGGCTATCACTTACGTGGATGAGGCACAACTGGACTTTGCCGGCGGTCTGCATGCGGCAGAGCACGCCGCTATTGCCATCCTCCCCCTGTTTGCCCTGTGTGACCGCAATGACATTGGTGGTGTCTCCACCCCCCTCCACCCGGATACCGGCAAAGCCCAGATATTCATATATGATGCCTATCCCGGCGGCATCGGCATTGCCGAGAAAGGCTTTGACCTCACCGAGGAACTATGGCAGGCAACACTGGCGGCCATCACCGAGTGCCCGTGCCTTGAGGGCTGCCCCAGTTGTATCCAGTCGCCCAAATGCGGCAATAATAACCAGCCCCTAGACAAAAAGGCGGCCCAGATATTACTTGAGGAGTTGTTATTTGCTTAAAAAGTCATTTATCAAGAGTAGCCTGGAACAGATTCCCAGCAACCTATCCCCCTGACCCCCTTCCCTTACAAGGGAAGGGGGACATAAGTTAAGAGAGGGGGCTGGCGCCCCCTCAAACTCCCCCTGTTTTACCTTGCTGGCAAGAATCAGAAAAGCAAGGTTTTATACGTACAGTGTTATTTGCATTTGGTCGGGATGTTGACAGTTGTGGTTTTATGACTTGACGGTGACTTAATAATTCTCTATTACTTTCCCTCGATAAACCATTTGACTTGTTCTTCAGTATATCCGGGGTGCATTCGCCTCACCGATTCAGCGAGTGCAATTTTATCCGCTTCCCTTTTTTCTTCTTTCTTTTTCCTACGGGCATCTAGATAGTCATAATATAAGCCTATAAGAGCTACTACGAAGCAGATAAAGGCTATAATAAGAAGAATTATGAAGGCTATATTATAATCTTTGAATAAATAAGCAATCCCTACCCATGCAGGACTAGCTACTAAGAATGCCTGCCATATACGTCGATAGAAATCCAACATATGCTGTATTATATACTTAATAACAGTGAGCATCTAGTACCTCACCCCTCTTCTTCCCACCAACCAAACGCAAATAACCCCCCTTTTTTCCATTTTCCAGCGAAGTAGCTTATAATATAAAGAGAGAGTCCAAAAAGGGGAGAATCCAAGAGGGGCTTACGCCCCTCTTATAATTCCCCCTCTCCTTTGAAAGAGGTTAATCTAACAGGGAGTGTGAGAGGGGCTGCCCTTATTAAAACATATTAGGGGATAGTTAAAGAGCAAGGCAAAACTAAATGCAGGTAGTTTAAGAAGGGTTTTACCCTTCTTCCAAAACCGTCCCCCTCTCCTTAGATAAGGAGAGGGGGATACAGGGGGTGAGGTTGGTAAATATTAAACAGGCACTGAAGCGAAGCCGTGATACCTGGTTCAGCAAGGCAATGCGCCTGTTTGACCGCACTGTTATCGATGAGGCGGTATGGACAGACCTTGAGGAGCTGCTGGTCGCCGCCGATGTCGGTGTTACCACTGCCGAAAAGCTGATTGAACGGGTAAAACAGCAAGTAAAGGAGGAGAGGATTAGCGATAGCTCACTGGTGCGCTCGGCATTACAGACGGAAATGGTCAATATCTTGAAGATTGATAATCAAGGAGCGCCGCCTGCGGCACCGGTGCCCAAAGTCATTCTTGCCGTCGGCGTCAACGGCAGTGGTAAGACAACCTCTATTGCCAAGCTTGCTTACAGGTCGAAAAGGGGCGGGAGGCGGGTGCTGCTGGCGGCGGCAGATACCTTCCGGGCAGCGGCCATTGACCAGCTCCAGCGCTGGGCGGAGAGAGTTGGGGCGGAGGTCATCGCCCACCAGCCCGGGGCGGACCCCGGGGCGGTGGTCTATGACGCCATGCAGGCAGCACAGAGCCGGGGTGCCGATGAGGTAATTATTGATACCGCCGGCCGGCTGCACACCAAGTTTAACCTCATGGAAGAACTGAAGAAGATCAAGCGAGTGGCCGCCAAGGGTGACCCCACAGCACCGCATGAGGTAATCCTGGTGATTGATGCCACCACCGGTCAGAATGGCTTGGCCCAAGCCAGATATTTTACCGAGGCGGTGGGGGTAACCGGCATCTTCCTGGCAAAGCTGGATGGCACCGCCAAGGGCGGCATTGTGCTGGCTATCTGCGATGAGCTTAGAATACCCGTCCAGTTTGTCGGTACTGGCGAGAAGCTGGAGGATGTTGCCCCGTTTAACGCCGAAGCTTTTGTCGAGGCACTGTGCTCTTGAAATCAAGTCATTTGGAGGAACATTGATTGCTATAAACATAAATCCGGTAGCCTTTACCATCGGCCCCATTGAGGTCCGGTGGTATGGCATCTTTATCGCCCTGGCAGTCCTGACCGTTGTCTGGTGGGTACTGCGAGAAGTAAGAAAGGGGGCCCATCTTACCTATGATACGGTTTTTACCGCGGCGTTAGTAGCCATTCCCTCAGGAATAATATTTTCAAGACTGCTCCATGTCATTGATTGGTGGGACTATTACAGCCAGAACCCGGGGCAGATAATTGGTGGCAGCGGTCTGACTGCCTACGGCGCCATTCTAGGCGCTGCCCTGGGGGTGTGGGTCTACAGCAAAGTGAGTAAAGTCCGGTTCAGTTACTTTGCCGATGTGGTGGCGCCGGGTGTCATACTGGCCCAGGCTGTGGGCAGGGTCGGCTGTACCATAAACGGCTGCTGCTACGGTACAACAACCTCACTGCCCTGGAGCATTGTCTACACTCACCCCAATAGCCTTGCTCCTCTGGGGGTGGCGGTGCACCCGACGACGGTTTATGAGATCATATGGAACCTGCTCGTCTTCGGGCTATTATTCAAGTTGCGGGGGCGACTCAAGCCTGAGGGCTCACTGTTCCTTGTCTATCTCAGTCTATACTCATTGTGGCGGCTCAGCACCGATTTCCTGCGTGATGGGACACCCTTCCTCTTCGGCCTACACGAGGCTCAGGTCATCGCCCTAATCGTATTGCTCATCACGGTTCCTCTACTGGCTTATCGGACGCGGTGGGTAAAAGCCGGCAGTGATGCTGAAATAGTGGACGTGCCCTCTAAAGCTTAGCCCCGCTTGATTCTGGCTCTCAATCTCGGCTATAATTTGTGTGGCGGCACAGGAGAACCGGATATCTCCACAAAGCTATTTTCAGGAGGCGATTGACCTGTGAAAAGTAATTTCGATCAATTCCAGGGCTCAGCCGATTATGTTACTTCGGAACCTTTGAGGAACGCGGTTAATGTTGCCATCGCCCTGGGGAGGCCGCTGTTAATCAGGGGAGAACCAGGGACGGGGAAAACCCTGCTGGCCCACAGCATTGCCCAAGGGCTGGCCAAAAGACTGATTGCCTGGTACATAAAATCAACCACCAAAGCCCAAGAGGGACTATACGTTTATGATACTGTGCAACGGCTCAATGACAGCCGCTTCGGGGATAAAGACATCTCTGATATCAAGCAATACATCAAGCTGGGCAAACTGGGGCAGGCCTTCGCTTCCCCAGAGCAGGTGGTGCTTCTCATCGACGAGGTAGATAAGGCAGACATTGAGTTCCCCAATGACCTCCTTAATGAACTGGATGAAATGAGCTTCTATATCCCGGAGACCAACGAGACTATCAAAGCCATCCACCGGCCGATAACAGTTATCACCAGCAACGCGGAGAAGGAACTGCCCGACGCCTTCTTGAGGCGTTGCATCTTCCACTACATCGAATTCCCTGACCCCGAGCTGATGGAAGAGATTGTGCGGGTGCACTTCCCTGATATCAAGAACAGCCTGCTTCAGGAAGCCCTGAGAACCTTCTACTCACTGAGGGAGATTGACGAGTTCCGGAAAAAGCCCTCGACCAGCGAATTGATTGACTGGATTCGGGCGCTTATTGCCGGAGGTGTACCCCACGAGAATATCTCCAAAGAGACCCCCTTTATGGGCGCCCTGCTGAAGAAAGAGACGGACTACGATTACTTTGCCCGGAATTATATGACCAGGCCCGGCGATACTTCTGTCCTTCGGCGGTGGTAAAGGTGTTCACTGATTTTTTCTACATCCTGAGGAAAAGGAAGGTACCAGTCTCCATTACCGAGTGGATGACCCTGATGGAGACTCTCGACAAGGGTTACATCACTAACCTGGACGAGTTCTACTTCCTGGCGAGAGCGATTCTGGTTAAAAGCGAAGTCCACTTTGACCATTATGATATTGCCTTTCAAGAGTATTTTAAGGGAATAGAGACCCCGGCCGAGATTTCAGAACAGGTACTGGAATGGCTTAAAGACCCCATGAACCGGATGACCCTTACCGAAGAGGAACAAGCCCTGTTTGACAGAATGGATTTCGATGAGCTACTGAGAGAGCTTGAAAAGAGGCTCAAAGAGCAGACCGGGCAGCACGATGGAGGCGGTTACTGGATCGGTCGCGGCGGCACCGCTCCCTTTGGCCATTCTGGAGCCCACCCCGCTGGCATCAGAATCGGCGGTCAGTCGGGGGGCGGGCATGCCATACAGGTTGCTCAGGAGAGAAGATTCCGGAACTACCGCCACGATTTGACCCTCGATGTCCGCCAGATTAAGATGGCGCTAAAACAGCTGCGCCAGTTTAACCGAATCGGCCCCGAGGATGAGCTGGACCTGGAGGAAACCATCGATGCCACAGCCAAGAATGCCGGTGAGATTGAACTGATCTGGCAACGGAGCCGAAAGAATGCGGTCAAGCTGCTTTTGTTGATGGATGCCGGCGGCTCTATGGAACCCTTTGCCTGGCTATGCAACCGACTGTTCTCCGCCGCCCACTCCAGCACTCATTTCAAGGATTTCCGATACTACTACTTCCACAACTGCATCTACGATAACCTTTATCAGGACATGGAAAGGCAAGAGGCGATAAGCACCGACCACCTCCTGCGCACTGTGGAGCCCGACTATAAAGTGCTGCTGGTCGGAGATGCCAGGATGGCCCCCCAGGAGCTAGCGGAGAGGTACGGCTCAATCAATTACTTTGAGCGCAATGAGACACCGGGGGTGGTCTGGCTCAAGCGGATTGCCGATCATTTTACCCACTGCGTCTGGTTAAATGCGGACAACCCACGCTTCTGGATCCACCCGACGGTTCAAATGATTGGCCGGCTCTTCCCCATGTTCCCGCTGACCCTTGATGGTCTGGGACGGGCGGTAAAAAAACTGGTCGTTAAGAAGTAATGGACTGGGCAGACATCATCGGCAGCATCATAGCCTTGCTGGCAGTTATCGGCCTGCCGCTGGCACTGCGGGCTAGGAAGAAGGGTGGCCCCCAAAACATCGAGCAGTTCTTTAACCACCTCCAAGAGATCGGGGTGAAAGCATCCCGGCTGGAAAAGGGTGCCCAAGAGGAAAAGGTGGGGATCGGACGTGCTTCAGGGCAGAGGTCGGAGGGTATCATCAAGATCACGGGAAGGAATGTAGATTATATAAACGTTGTCAGCCTCTCCAGCCAGTACGGCGTCCGTTACTTCCTCGATTACCTGGTCACAAGCCCTAATTGGTCAGATAAGAAGAGCAGAAAGAAAACAAGGATGGTAAAGAAGAGAAGTTCAGGCATGTGGGGCAAGGTAGTTGATATTGAGTGGAAGGGGGACGACTATCTAGCCAGAGGGCTCAATTTGGATTATCAGCTAAAAGACAGGCTATTACAGTCCGACCTGGGCAAGCTTAAGGGCAGTATCTGGATTTTCCCTGAGCCAAAGTATGAACATGCCCGGGTCAGGACCCCTTATCTCCTGCCCTCATCTGACTTGTTCGAGGCAATAGACACTATCGCCAGGCATATCAAGTCAGGGTGGTAGAAACAGGAGAAACTGGCGCAAAGTCAAGGATGTTAAGCCTCAGCCTTTCCCGCCCGCCCCAGCGGTCTACTTCCAGGTTATAAACGATGTCAATGAGCGAGGATACCTCTGACAGACAGCCGCCCAATCTGAAGGCCACCGCATCCCACACCGTCCCGCCCTGCCTAAGTTTCAGCCTCAGGTGTTCGCTGCCGTTACCCATGGTCTGGCAATCAACAACCTCCACGGCACGGCTCAGGAAGGCGGGCACCGGGTTACCACGGCCAAAGGGCGCCAGCTTTTGAATCGTCTGATATGTATCGCCACCGAGGTCGGGTAAGGCAACATCAGCCTCAACATCCAGGCCGGGGCGAAGGTCAACCCCCTCTAGCTGAGTGGCGGCTAACCGGGAGAGGTGAACCTGGAGGCGGGGCAGATTCCGGGTGGGCAGCGTAAAACCGGCTGCCTGGGAGTGCCCGCCAAAGTGATAGAATAAACGACCGCACTGAGTCAGGGCATGGATTATGTTAAACTCCGGTATGCTGCGGCAGCTACCGCTACTTACCTGCTCTCCGACCTTAATAACCACCGTCGGGCGGTAGAATTCCTCGGAAAGCCGGCTGGCTACCAGCCCGGCGATTCCTGCCGGCGTCTCCCGGTCACCGGCAACCAGCAGCGGTAGAATCCCCCGAGCCAGTACCTGTTGTCGGGCTCGGGCCAGCGCTTTCTCGGTCAGCTTCTGCCGTTCCGAGTTTTTCTGTTCCAGCCAGATAGCTAATGCCTGCGCCTCCCGGGATGACTCGGTCATCAGCAGCCGGTAGCTGGTCATGGCATGAGCCAGTCTTCCGGCAGCGTTTAACCGCGGGGCGATAACCCAGGAGATAGTTTCGGCGTCAAGGCTGCCAATATCCAGTCCAGCGCTGGCGGCTATCTCCCTGACCCCCAAACGGGGGGTGGTATTAATGAGCTTCAGCCCCTGCTTGACCAGGTAGCGGTTCTCCCCGAGTAATGGTGCCATATCGGCTACAGTTCCCAGCGCCACCAGGTCAAATAGCCCGTCCAGCAGCTCCTCCTTACCGAGACTCTGAAACAGGGCTTGAAGAAGCTTGAGAGCCACCCCGGCACCGGTCAGCTCCGAGAAGGGATAGGTTGAATCAGCTCGCTTTGGGTCAATAGCGGCCCTGGCTGGTGGCACCGTGTCCAGAGGGGTATGGTGGTCGGTGACAATCATATCCAGCCCCAGTCTTCTTGCTCTTTTGACCTCTCTGATGGCGGTAATCCCGCAATCAACGCTGATAACGAGGCTGACACCCTGTCGGTGAAGCTTCTCCAGAGCAGCCGTCTTCAGGCCGTAACCTTCGGTCAGGCGGTGTGGGATATAGGGAATAGCCCTGCCGCCAAGGACTGATAGCCCGTAGACAAGCAGGGCAGTGCCCGTGATGCCATCAACGTCAAAATCGCCATAGACGGCGATTCTCTCCCCGGAAAGCAGCGCCTGGTAAATCCTGGCTACCGCCTGATGCATATCAGGTAGCTGCCACGGGTCACCAGACAAGCGCTTGTCAGCGCCGAGAAATAGTTGCCACTGGGAGGGTTCGGTGAGACCACGATTATACAGCAGTTGAGCTATCAGAGGCGGGAAGGCCAAGGCCTTGACCAGATGTTCATCCGGGACTGCGGGCAGCAGATTCCAACGGCTATGGCTCAAGCTCACTCCCCACTATATTTTCGGAACGCCAGCACTGAGTTGTGCCCACCAAAGCCAAAGGCGTTAGACAACGCCGCCCCAACCGCGGCACGGCGGGCAACATTGGGGACATAATCTAAATCACAATCCGGGTCGGGGTGAGTAAGGTTTATCGTCGGCGGTATTATTCCGTGCTGGATAACCATCACGGTTATCGCCGCCTCAACAGCACCGGCACCACCGAGGAGATGCCCGATCATCGACTTGGTAGAGCTTATCGGAATATTGTAGGCATGGTCGCCAAACACCTTCTTTATCGCCAGGGTCTCCACCTTGTCATTCAGGGGTGTCGAGGTGCCATGAGCGTTGATGTAATCAATGTCGGTAGGAGCGAGTCCCGCCTTATCGAGCGCTATCTGCATTGCCCGGGCAGCACCCTCCCCATTCTCCGCCGGCTGGGTAATATGAAAAGCGTCACCACTGGCGCCATAACCAACGATCTCGCCAAGGATGTTGGCCCCACGTGACTGAGCAAAGGAGAGGTTCTCCAGAATCAGAATAGCGGCTCCCTCACCGAGGACAAAGCCATTCCGCTCGGCATCAAATGGGCGGGATGCCAGCTGCGGCTCACTATTTCGTGTGGACAGAGCTTTATTGGCGTTGAAGGCGGCGATACCGATGGGACTCACGATTGCCTCACTGCCCCCGGTTATCATCACCTGAGCGTCACCACGCTTCACAATTTCATAAGCGCCCCCAACGGCATCAGCACCGCTGGAACAGGCCGAAGTGGTGCAGAAGTTTGGCCCCTTAGCCCCGAGCACGATCGATATCTGGGCGGAAGCCATATCTGAGCCGAGCATCGGGGCCAGAAACGGGCTCACTCTACCCGGCCCGTGCTCTATCAACATCCTCATTTGCTCCGACAGGGTGATCAAACCTCCGGCCCCGCTACCGACCAGAACACCAATTGAATACTGATTGCTGGCGTCGATCTTCAGCCCAGCCTGCTCTACTGCCTGCTGCGCAGCGGCCACTGCCAGTTGAGCAAAGCGATCCATACGGCGGGTATCCTTGCGGTTGAGATAGTTACCGGGCTCGAACCCCTTTACCTCGCCAGCGAACCTGGTCTCAAACGCCTCAGGGTCAAACAGAGTGATATAGTCAATGCCGGACTTGCCGACAACAAGACCCTCCCAGGTAGTGGTGGCACTCAGACCAAGCGGGCACAGGACACCTATCCCGGTAACGACGACCCGGTTATTGGCATTATCTATCAACTCTACTCCCTTCGAGAGGGCATAAGTTTGAAGGGGCTAAGCCCCTTCAAACTACCCATTTCCAAATGATTCTCTATTTCCACGGTATCAACGCCCGAGCGTTGAAGTTAACTATATTATTACCACAATCTCAACTTATCTGCAAGGACAGCCTTTATTTGACCCTCCGTGAGTGTGAAAACTATAATACCGTCATAGGGGGTTGGTGAAATGGCCGAGGAAGAGAGCAGGACAACTGTCGCCCTAGATACCATAGGTTGCAAGCTTAACCAGGCGGAAACAGAGCTTTTAGCCAGACAGCTTGTTGAGGCAGGATACCAGCTGGTATCCCCGACCAGCGAAGCTGATGTTTATATCCTTAATACCTGCACGGTCACCCACATCGCCGACCGCAAGTCCCGCCACCGGCTCCGGCTGGCGCACCGCCGCAACCCCAACGCCCTGGTTATTGCCACCGGGTGCTATGCCGACCGCGCCCAGCAGGAACTGGCCCGGATTGCCGGGGTTGACCTCGTCGTAGACAACAAACAAAAGCCGCACCTAGTCAGGCTGGTGGCGGAGTCTGGTGGGCCAGGCCACCCCACCCCCGTCCCCAAAAGAACCCGGAACAATGCCGGGCTCAGGACTCGCGCCTTTATCAAGGTTCAGGATGGCTGCGATAGCTTCTGCTCTTACTGCATTGTGCCTACGGTGCGGGGCCGGGAGAAGAGCCTGTCCGCTGACCGGATCATTGCTGAGGTCAGTCAACGGGTGAATGACGGTTGCCGGGAAGTGGTACTCACGGGAACCAGGGTTGGCTCGTACACCGACGATGGTGTCAGCCTCAGCGGGCTGCTTAAGCGTATCCTGGCAGAGACCAACGTCGCCCGATTGCGGCTCTCCTCCCTCCAACCCCAGGAAATTTCCCCTGAGCTCATCGGGCTGTGGCATGATACGAGGCTGTGCCGCCATCTGCACCTCGCCGTGCAGAGTGGCAGTGACCGTGTGCTTCTGCGGATGAGACGGCGCTATTCCACCGGTGAATACCAGCAAGCAGTGTCCTTAGTTCGAAATGCCATATCCGAGATAGCCATCACCACCGACATTATCGCCGGCTTCCCCGGTGAGACTGACGAGGAGTTTGAGCAGAGCTACGACTTCTGCCGACAGATGGCATTTGCCCGGCTTCATGTCTTCCCCTATTCACCCCGTAGCGGCACTGAGGCTGCCCGGATGCCGCAGCCGGTGGCGGAAAGAGTAAAGAAGCAACGAACCGAGCAGATGCTGGCTCTAGCCCGAGAAAGCGCCCAAAGCTTCGGGCGAAAGTTCCTGGGCAGGACGACGGTGGTATTATGGGAAAAGCACTCCCGTGACGGCATCTGGTCTGGCCTCACCGACAACTACATCAAGGTCTATACCAGAAGCGATGAGGACTTGACCAACAAGCTGCTGCCAGTAAAGCTCTTGGAATTTAGGGAAGAGGGGATGTGGGGAGACGTCGTTGATGATTAGTAGTGGCCGCACAGCCGCCGCTCAACACAACACTCAAGGTCAACGCCAGCAGGAGGAAAACCGTTGCCACTCCCTTCATTCTCACCTGTTCCTCCTTTGCGTTATATCTACGCCTAAGACCACCGAGGTTTCAATCTGGCGCCGGGGAACATCCCAGTAGGTCTCCAGCAGTTCATCCTTGTTGGCCATGAGGCTGAAGCCGTGCTTCTTGTAAAGGTCAATCGCCCACCAGGCATCAGCCCATGTCCCCACGAGCAGCCGAGAAGTGGTAACCAGACCCTTGAGGTGCTCTAAGAGCTCACTGCCTATCCCCTGCCTCTGCCATTGGGGTAACACATAGGCATGGCGGATAAGGGTTGCATCTTTAATCGGCTCAGCCCCCATGACCCCGACAAGCTCCCCGTTCACCTCCCAGCCAAAGAAGGTCATGCGCTTCATCTCGCGCTGGAGTTCATCCATCGGCATATACGGCTGATGATAGCAGTCAGCCGGAATAACGCCGTCATAGGCTTTGGCAGCCTCATTGATGATGGAATATATCCGGTCGGTATCCTGCGGCCAGCACTCACGAATCATAAGCCTTCTCCTTTTAAACAAGGTTCTAGCTGAGCTATGAACACATACGATTGTAGTGCTACGGCTGCCCGCCGTCAACTGGTCGTCTATTGTCTCACCCGGAATTGTTCCGTAAGGAGATTCAAAGGAGCTTCGCCCGCCTTCTTTGATAAATTTCCCCTCGGAAAGGGATGAACTGGAGTCCGTAACTTATTGTCTCTGGTAAAGCACAAAATGTTACAAATTTGTAATGTTTTGCGGGCTAGTTTTATGACTATTTGAGTTTCTGCCTGCTAAATTTTTAATTGGAATTTTTGGAGGAAAATATAAACCATTAAGGAGGCTTAAGATGTCAGGTTGGGTTAAATATCTGGTATACATCATGTCATTCTTCTTCCCACCAGCAGGTGTCATCACTTTCTGGGTTTTCCTGGGAAGAGGGGAGGAGCTAGAAGATATCGCCAAATGGTCTTTTCTAGCTGCTTTCATTGGCGCGGTGGTGTTTGCTATCATTGTTGCTATCACCGGAGCCGGGTTCCGAATGTACTGGCCGGGTATGGGCAGGTGGTGATAGGTTTATCTTCAGTCCCGGTAGTTTATCTGCTCAAGAAGGTACGGGCAACAGCATAAAGTACCGGAGACGCATGCCCGTGATTCGGGGGGGGTAGCTCCCCAAATTCATAATCGTCGGAGAATTTGGATGAAACGACTTACGGCACCGTTGAGCAAAATCCTGGTATGTACACTGCTGGCAGTAATGGCCATTGCTCCCCTTGCGTTGGCCCTTCACCTGCCGGTGTCAGCAGCATCCGGCATTACCCTGAGCAGCTCGGTCCAGATTTCGTTTCCGAACTCCATGTCGTTTGGGGTAAAAGCGCAGAGCGACGCCAACATAGTTAAGCTCAGATTGCACTACATCGTGGACCGCCAGAATTTCGCCAGCGTGGTCAGCGAGGGCTGGCCGCAGTTCAATCCGGCGCCGTCGGTAGAGACACAGTGGCTCTGGGATATGAGAAAAAGCAGCCTGCCCCCCGGGGCTCAGGTGGAATACTGGTGGACAGCCGAGGATGCGGCAGGCAAAAGCGGGGAGACAGACCGCGCCGCGGTCTCTTTCGATGATGACAGATATGAGTGGCAGTCCATCACCATGGCCCCGGTGACGCTGCTGTGGTACAAGGGGGACCGTGCCTTCGCTGATGCGCTGATGGCCGCTGCTCAGGATGGCTTACAGAGAATCGAGAATGACACGGGTGCCGTGCCTCAGGGGAATGTCCGCATCTATATTTATGCCAGTGCTCAGGATTTGCAGGGCGCTCAGCTTTTCACACCACAGTGGGAAGGCGGCGTCACCTTCACCGGCTATGATATTATTGCTATTGGCGTCGCCACAAGCGACTTAGCCTACGGTCAGCGGGCTGTCCCTCACGAGCTGACGCACTGGATTGTGCACCAGATAACCTTCAACAACTACGGCGCCGACCTGCCCGTGTGGCTCGACGAAGGCCTGGCAACTTACGGTGAAGGCACTCTATCCCCTGACTATGCATCCGCGCTCAATTATGCGATACAGAACAATCAGTTGATTTCCGTCCGCAGCCTTTCCAGCCCTTTCTCGGCGGTACCTGAAGAGGCTTTAATATCCTACGGCGAGAGCAACAGCATCGTGACATTTCTCATTCAGAAGTACGGCAGCGACAAGATGAACCAGTTGCTGGCAGTGTTTCACCAGGGAAGCGGCTACGACGAGGCGCTACAGCAGGTATATGGCTTTGACCAGGATGGTCTGGATGCCCTGTGGCGGCAGAGCCTGGGGCTCAGGACCGCCTCCGACCTATCACTAGAGCCACTACTGTTGCTGGTCTCGCCATAGCCTTTGTTGATACCTATTGGACTGATATGACTATTGAAACAAGGGATTAATGAAACACCAGGAGACGGCTTTGAATCGTTCACCGGTTTTTAGGAAAGTGGGCAAGAGACTTCTCCTGCTCATCCTGGGTCTGGCCTTGCTGGCTTCGACGGTGACAGCCTGTACTGGCGGCACTCCGGCACCCTCGCCGACACCTTCGCCGACACCTTCGCCGACACCTCAACCCGGCGGTCAGGGTACTCTTAATCTGGCTGACACGGGGCCTATCACCCTGGACCCGGCCACAGCAACAGAAGCATCGTCGGCAATGTACATCTTCCAGTTGTTCAGCGGACTGGTACGGCTGGATGAGAACCTCCAGATAGCTCCGGACATTGCCCAGAGCTGGGAAAAGAGCGTGGATGGCCGGACATTCACCTTCCATCTGCGCCGGGACGCCGTGTTCCAAGACGGTAAGCCGGTCAAGGCATCCGACTTCAAGTATTCCTGGGAGCGGGCTTTGAGCCCGGCCACCGGCTCCCTGACGGCGGGAACGTACCTGAACGATATCGTGGGGGCGGCGGATGTGCTGTCCGGCAAAGCAACGCAGCTAAGCGGCGTCAGGGCATTGGACGATTACACCATCGAGGTCACCATCGATGCTCCTAAGGCCTATTTTCTGGACAAGATGGCCTATCCCACCGCTTTCGTTGTCGACAGGGCAAACGTTGAGTCGGGCAGCTCATGGTGGCAGCACCCGAACGGTACCGGGCCGTTCCGGCTGAGACAGTGGCAGAAAGACCAGTTACTGGTGCTTGAACGCAACGAGAACTACTACGGGGAGAAGGCCCGGCTGAGTGAAGTGGTATTCCATCTCTTCAGCGGCAACCCTTTACAGTTATACCAGGAAGGGAGTATTGACGTGTCTTTTGTCGGTGCTGCCTACACGGGACTGGTTACGGACCCGAGCAACCCCGTTTCCAAGGAACTGAATATTTACCCGGAGTTAAGCCTGTTTTATATCGGTTTTAACACCTCGGTGCCACCCTTTGATGACGTGAGGATCCGGCAGGCATTCTCCTATGCGGTGGACAGGGAGCGGCTGATAAACCTGTCCACTCAGGATACGGTCGCTACGGCATACGGCATCCTGCCTCCCGGCATGCCCGGTTACAACGCAAGCCTCCAGGGGCTGCGTTTCGACCCTGAGAAAGCGAAAGGGCTTATTGCCGCCTCAAAATACGGCGATGTGTCCCAGCTGCCGCCCATCGTCCTGACCACATCCGGCTGGGGCGGGAATATCTCGGGCATGCTCGGCGGCGTTATCGAAGAATGGCGGCGCAACCTGGGTGTTGAGGTAACGGTGAGGCAGCTTGAGCCGGAAGCCTTCGTTTATTCGTTGAACCAGGAGAAAAATGAGCTGTATGTTACCGGTTGGATTGCTGATTACCCCGACCCCCAGGACTTCCTGGACATACTGTTCCGCACCGGCGCCCAGAACAACGCCGGTGACTACAGCAATCCGCAGCTGGACTCATTGCTGGACAAAGCAGCTATTGAGCAGAATCCGGATTCCCGCTTAAACATGTACCGGGAGGCCGAACAAATAATAGTCCAGGATGCCGCCGTGCTGCCGCTGTTTTTCAACCGCAACTATGTTCTGGTCAAGCCCTACGTCAAAGGCTACGCGCTGAGTCCGCTTGGTTATCCACTGCTAAACAAGGTGAGCATCCAGAAATAATGCTCATCTGAAATCTGCGCGCCGCTGGGCTCTCCGTACTCAATTTGATGCCCTGTGAAGCTGACCTAGCCTCTGCTTGAAGATAATCCATGTGTTTTGCCTCTGGCGATTGAGGCAAAAATACCGGCAAAACAAAGAGCCGCCGAGATGATAAATGCTGTTTTCATGCTCGTTAAGAAAAGCGGGTAGTATTCGGGGGTTATCTGCACCCTCCCTATGTAGAGGGCGAAGAGCAGCAAGGTCATTGCCATGCTGAACATCTGGCCGGTCAGCCTCATAGTGCCCAGCATACCCGAGGCTACCCCGTAGAATCTCTTGTCCACTGATGACATCACCGCATTGGTATTGGGTGACGAGAAGAGACCAAACCCTAGACCCAGAACAACCAGACTGATTAGAATAAATGCGAGTCCGGTATTACCTCTCAGGAAAACGAGCATAACAAGACCCGCAGTCGTCATGGCCATTCCTGTGGAGGCTATGAGGCCCGGCTCAACTCTGTCAGAGAGGCTGCCCGCAATCGGAGAGCAGATAACCATTATCACGGGCTGAGCCACCAGAATCAGACCGGCGTGCTCTGGGCTAAAGCCTTTTATGTATTGCAGATAAAGACTTAAGAGGAAAGCGACCGCAAACGTGGCGCTATAGTTAATCAGGGCCGCCAGATTCGAGAATCTGAAAACGGTATTATCCCGGAAAAAGGCGATGTTGAGCACGGGGTAGTCAGTCCCAGCCTCCCATCTGATGAAACCCACAATCCCCGCGACACCGGCCAAGACTAACCAGACTCCTGTTAGCGCCGGCAACTCGGAAAAACCGTATATTATGGCCACCAGTGCCAGGCAATAAATTATGGCACCAATATAATCAACCTTTTCCCCCCTGGCTCCTGCCCACTCTCCCCTCAGTTTCCACAGAACGGCGATGATAACTATCAGTCCCAGGAAGGCATTGAGGAGAAAGATGCTTCTCCAGCCCAGGTGCTCGGTGAGAAAGCCGCCGATAAGCGGCCCCACCGAGAGGCCGGCGTAGACTGCCGCCACATTTATACCCAGAGCCCGGCCTCGCTCCTGAACGGGGAAAACTGAGGTCAGAATAGCGACACCCGTGCCAAATATCATGGCGCCACCCAGCCCCTGCACGGCCCGAAAAACAATAAGCCAGGTGCCGGAGTGTGAAGCAACACAGAGTATAGAGGCAACGGCATCAATAGTGATGCCGAACAAAAAAATCCTCTTCCGGCCATAAATATCAGCAATTCGCCCAAAGGGCACAAGAAAGGCCGCCGCCGCCAGGAGGTACGCAGTTGCTACCCAGCTTAACGCCACCGCATCCAATAATAGCTCCTGGTCAATCGAGGGGAGGGCAATATTTACCGAAGATGCGGTGAACGGGGTAAGGAAAGAGCTCATGCCGGCTATTATTAATACGGCGGTCTTACTGACATTATTCCTTGCCTGGTCTGTCATTCTTTATCTCTTCCGTGTCTTGGGCCCGCTTCCTGTAATTGATTTCGTGAATTATTGCCTTTAAGAATGTCTATTCCCCAATGATAACAGAATTCCATATAAGTCCGACAAGACTGCTATTTCGGCGTCTCCAAGAAATCAATTGCCCACTGGATTTCGGCGTCGCCAGTAACGGTGAGGACGTAATCCGGCTCTATTCCTTGCCCTTCTATCAGTTGACCATTCGGCGTCAGCCAGCGCCCAACAGTCAGGTAAATATCAGAACCATCCCGAAGGGGTATATCTATATCATAGCTACCTTTGCCGAAAGTTTTGGTGCCGGCTATAGTCGCCCGTTTGTAATCGCGCAGGGCACCGGTCAGGACTTCGCTGCCGCTAGCGCTGTACTGGTCTACCAGGACGACCATGGGTAAGTCCGTAAAAACGCCGTTGGGGCGTACAGAATCAGAGGTGCGGTTCCCCTTGTTGTCTACGAGGGTTATTACCACACCCTCCTTCAGGAAATGGCTGGCAACATCCACCACTGCGGTTACCAGTCCTCCCGGATTGCTGCGCAAGTCCAGGATAATGCCGGTGGTATTCTTCAGGTCGATTGACTGCAAGGCGTTATCAAGCTCATCGTTTGTATACTCGCCAAACTGGGAAATCCGGATATAGGCTATATCCCCTCTCATCTCCCAGCTCACGGAGGACGCGTTGATTTGAGCCCGGACTATCTCAATATCCACCGGTGCCGTTTCACCCTGATGGATAATGGTCAGTCTAACCGTAGTCCCTGCCGGCCCGCGAATATTCAAGACTGCCTCGAGCAGGCTCATTCCGTCTGTCGGTTCACCATTGATTGCCAGGATAACGTCACCAGTCTTCAAGCCCGCTTTAAATGCCGGTGAGTTCTCTAAAGGGGCAATAATCACGGGTCTATTGTCATTATTCAGGGCTACCTCAGCTCCTATTCCTTCGAATTTTCCCTGGAGGTTACTCTGAAACAGTCTATACGTTTCCGGGTCAAGATAGGCTGAATAAGGGTCGTTCAAGGCGTCCATCATACCTTTTACGGCTCCACGGCTGAGGGTAGTTGAGTCAAGCTTGGCCGGGTCTACATAGTTCTGGTAAATGGCATTCCAGGCCTGGTCAATCACTTCTAGGCCGGCATTTTCGCTCTGGGCAGGGCCACTGCCCGTCACGCAGCCAGCCGTAAAGGCTATGGAGACTGCCAGAACTATTAGAAATACCATAAAAGAGATTTTTAATTTCTTAGGCATGGCACTAACCTCCTCGTCCTGCGTTTTTCACAGTCGGACTGTCGGCATTATGCGAATTGCGCTCACCCTTGGCTGGAAGCCGCTTATTGACAAGAAGCACTCCATCTATTCTGGAAGCAGCCTCGCTTTGATTACGCATGACAGCCAATAATATTAGCCCTGTCATAACCAGGCAACAACATCTCCTATAACTCACATAAATATGGGACTCCATCTATTATACGCGTCAGCAAATGAAGAAGTCATAAAATGGCCTGGAAATAAGTTACAAATTTATGACATTAGCCGGAGGCCATTACCGGCCTGCGGCTGAAGGACAGGCCAGGCCAAAATGAGTAAGGTGGCCTGTGACTTTTACAGAGCTATGATTTTGTTATACTATGAATTCAATGAACTGAGTTATACAAAAGGAGGTTGCCATGGATTACGAGAGTCTTCTGGAGCTGGTCAAAAAGAGGCGAAGCATCCGTAAGTTTAAGCCAGAGCCGATCCCCGATGAATATGTGGACAAGATCATTGAGGCGGCTCGCTGGGCACCATCGGGGGCTAACTCACAACCCTGGGAATTCATCGTCATCAAGAAACAGGAACTGAAAGACAGAATCATCGAGCTGATCAGTGAAAATAATAACCTGCTGCACAAGATGGAAGTTGTCAGGGAGCCGGCGCTGAGGTTCAAGTGGGCAGCCCCTGGCTATGTCCGGGCTCCGGTGTTCATCATCCTCTGCGGCGATACCAGAACCAAGGATGCGTATCCCCTCAGCACTACGCTGCAACACGGCACTTCAATCTTCAACTCCAGCCTGGCTAGTGCTTTTCTTTACATGACCCTGGCAGCAACCAGCCTCGGTCTGGGGGCACAATGGGTCACCGCCGTTCGTTCCCCCTACGTGCAAAGTCTTGCCAAAGACCTGCTCGGGGTGCCCCGGGAACTAGAGTTTTATGACATGATGGCGGTGGGCTATCCTGATACCGAGCCCAAACCCCGCCTGGTGAGAAGCAGAGAGGAGATGGTTCACTACGACCACTACGACAAGACCAAGTCCCGGACGGAGCAACAGGTCAAAGACTTCATTGCCACCCTGCGCCAACGCTGGATTCCAGTTTGATCAGCCGGCGGGCTGGCTGATAACCCGGATGTGGTGGCGCGCCTAGAGGGATTCGAACCCACGACCCCCGGTTCCGAAGACCGATGCTCTGTCCGCTGAGCTATAGGCGCAGGTTGGGGTGAGTGGAGGGATTCGAACCCTCGCTCTCCAGGGCCACAACCTGGCGCCTTAAACCACTAGGCGACACTCACCATAAACATAGAGGCATAGTTATTATAGCTAAAACCCGTTATCCTTTCAATTAGCGAGGGGAGAGAGATTGTTTACCAACCCCTCACCCTTTATCCCTCTCCCCTTCATAAGGGGAGAGGGAAGAGACTTTGTTAAAGGGGCTTCCCCCCTTTTGATCCCTTTACTAAACGACCTTGAGGGGAAGGAAAAATCTATTTTCAGAGGAGCAGTAGCCCCTCTGAGACGGCCCGATTAAAGACTCATATTACCAAACGGGAAGAAGAAAGATTACGAAAAAGGGGCTAAGTCCTTCCTAGACTTTTTACATCCCGATGAGCTGACAATTATTTCAGGGCCAGTTCTACCATAGTGACCCCAGCACCCCCCTCACCATAAACACCCCGGCGGTATGATTTGACCAGAGGATGCTTGGCAAGCAATTCACGAACCGCCTGGCGCAGAGTCCCCGTTCCTTTACCATGGATTATCCTAACCTCATATAGCCCCGCCATGAAGGCGTCATTCAGGTACTGGTCAAGCTTTAGCAGCGCTTCATCTACAGTGAGCCGGCGAAGGTGTAGCTCGTTCGCCGCTGGCGTGCTGCTGGCCTGATATCTGTCCTTGCGCACGATAGCTGATACTCCTTGCCCAATTTTAGCACTGTAACCGGCAACAGGACAATTGGGGAATTGGTTATATTAAGAGAGGCGAAGCCTCTCTTTAACTTTCCTTACTCCCAGAATAAAACCATAGGAAACTTTGAAGGGGCTTCACCCATTCAAAACCTATACCCCCCCTTGAAGGAGATTGGTTTAACGGAGTGTCCAAGAGGGGCTTCGCCCCTCTTTTCAATACCTTCCCCTCTCCTTCAAAGGAGAGGGGGATACAGGGGGTGAGGTCGGTACCAATCTGCGGATAGACTTGTGGGGTCGCTAAGTCTGGTGCTACAATAATTTGGGGATGAATGAACTATGCCGCTGGATAGAATAATTGTCAAAGGGGCCCGGGAGCACAACCTCAAAAACATTGATGTCACCATCCCTCGAGATAAGCTGGTGGTTATTACCGGGGTCTCCGGCTCGGGGAAGAGCTCACTAGCCTTTGATACCATCTATGCCGAGGGACAGCGCCGCTATGTGGAATCTCTATCCGCCTACGCTCGTCAGTTTCTGGGCAGGATGGAGAAGCCCGAGGTCGATTACATTGAGGGCTTAAGCCCGGCGGTCTCCATTGACCAGAAGGGACCGAGCCGCAATCCACGGTCTACCGTGGGCACGGTGACCGAGATTTACGATTACCTGAGACTACTCTTCGCCCGGGTCGGTCACCCCCACTGCCCCAAGTGCGGGCGTGAGATTGCCATGCAGACGGTGCAGCAGATTGTTGACGCCATCCAGGCACTCCCGGCAAACAGCCGGATTATGGTCCTGGCACCGCTGATTAGAGACCGTAAGGGGGAGTATCAGGC
>CAZNSC010000001.1:34311-80041 GCA_964575695.1 uncultured Dehalococcoidales bacterium | reverse complement strand
ACATTTGAGAGATGATATACCCTTCTTCAAATGTCATTAAATGAGTATTTAGTATATTAGAAGAAAGAGAGATGGTTCCGGCTACAATAGATTAATGCAGTTGGCGAAGCATAAATCTAAGCAGGAGGAACCATCTCAAAATGCAGAATAACGCAGCCAGGAAACTGAGGCAAGTGCCGGAGGGATATCTGATCGTGGGAGTTGACCCTCATAAGAAAAGGCATGCTGCGGTGGCAATTACGCAAGACTTCACCATACGCGATAAATTCAAACTCGACAACACTCGTGATAGCCTAGAAAACATGCTAAATCGCGTCAGAATTAGAATGAAAGAGACCGGCTGCCGCGGTGTCATGTTTGCCATATGAAACGATCGTTTCTGCCGAATTGAGCTTTTTTACTCTTGGCGTGGCAGATGGTGAAACACAGATCCCGGGGAGCTATACGGATGTAAGACTGTTTGTTGATGGAGTAGAAGTAGACGGTGCTTTTGACGACCTAGATCAAATAGACCCCGGGGGTTCTCGATGGATTCAGACAGCCGGATTCTATAGCATCAGCATACCTGAAAGTCTGTTTAGTGCTTTATTGGACGGAAAAGTTGAAGTTACAATTGAATTCTTACAACGAGGCGATGCCTTTGCTATAGATTTTTCAGAGCTAACGATAGTGGTTCGTACTCCATAACCAGTACGAAACGATTGATGTTAGTGTTCGAATGCAGCTTGAACTTCTTTCCAATATAGATACTCAGATGAATTTCTCTTACCACGAGGCACGGATTTCACTTCCCAGCCATTATCGGGATCAAAAAATATCAAGGCGGAGCCCTCTGCGAACTTGAGGAACTCGCTGAACTGTCGGGGAGAGCACCCGCTCGGCCATCAAGCAAAGGAAAGGGCAATGGTGACTTATTGTAAGCCAACCATTGCCCAAGACTCACGAGCCGGTTGTGTACGGCTGATGGAGAGAGATTTATGCTCTCACTGCTACCACCCCATCATGCCACCACTGCCGCCAAAACCTCTCATCATACCACTCAAACCCCCCATCATGTTATTCCAACCGCGGCTGAGACTCTGGCCCCAGTCGCTCATCATGCCACCGAAGCCACGGCTGGTATCAGGCACATTGTCAGGGTCAAAGCTTTGGTAGCCATAGCTATCCCAGCCACCCATCATGTAACCAGGCCCCATCATGCCGCCCCATCTATTCTGCGAATCCGGCGAACCACTCCAGTCACCCATCCACTCATTACAGTCGTTCACCATCTCATCCCAGGTATAATCTCTCTCTCTGCTCTGCTCGGAAAGGTCTCGGGTCAGCAAGTCCTGTGCGTGCTCCTGGGCCTCTTTCAAGAGAGAGTCGGCCTGCTCCTGACTGATGTAGCCGTAGCTGACCTGTAGCCGAAGCTCGTCCTGGTACGGGGCAATGATCGTTGCCACCACATTCTCATCGGACACGCCTTGTCCGGCCGCTATGTCCTTAAGTGTATTACCCTGTTGAAGCTGGGACGTCAACTCATCCACTGTTAACCCGAGAGTCTGTGCCACCCTTGTCAGTGTCGGCTGGTCCAAGTACACTACATTGGCATCTCCGCTAGTTTCTGAGCTGTGAGCCAAAGCAGGTATAGCGAAGAATGCCCCTATCAGGCTCACAATAGCCAGAGTCGCTACTATTGCTAAAATCCTTCTCATTTGAACCTCCTTATTAATTCAATCAGATAATTGATACTATGTAGCTTTAATATGTATATGCTCCTGCCTGTTTCCTTGAGCTCACCTCCTTAATGTCTTTCTGTTTTAATTCTGCAAGATAATCCTTAGAGCAGGATTAGGAGATAATTAGCATATAATAAGAATTCCGGGTTTTTTCATGGTTTATCGGACACCGCATCACTCCCGGTGGAAAAGCTGAACCGTCTCAACCTGTTGCTGCCTCCAGACTTCAAGTGTCACCGTGTTGCCCGCCGGGCAGGTCATCATCATTCCCAAGAGCGGAGTTGACTCTTCCGGCCTGGTGCCGTTGAAGCTGAGAATGACATCGCCCGCCTTCAACCCGGCCAAATCGGCGGGACTACCTCTAGTTACCTCGGTGACGAGGTCACCATACGCCACGCCAAGACTGTAATACTCCGCCAATTCTTGCGTGACCGGTAGGTAGGTAATTCCCAGACCTGCGGAGGTTTTGCCTGCTGCCACTGTCTCAGGTGCTGTCCTATGTTCCGTTTCGCCGGAAAAGAAAAGGAGTCCGAGTATCACCACGGCTAGCCCGACAACGGCAGCAACAACTATAAATAATTTAACCTTCCCCATTTGAACTACCCCAAAAGAAAAGGCACCGTAGATGCTGATGACTTCTCTAGTATCTATGGTGCCACAGCGTTATGAGAAAGGTGTTAACAGAAGCTTAGAAGATGCTTAGAGTTTTAGCCAGATAGTAAATGTGCTTCCTTTACCACGCTGGCTGGTCACGGTGACCCTGCCGCCGTGCTGCTCGGCTATGCCCTTGACGATGGCTAAGCCAAGGCCAGACCCACCGCTGGCACGGGACCGGGCTTTATCAACCCGGTAAAAGCGGTCAAAGATATGCGGCAGATGCTCTGGACTGATACCAATTCCGTTGTCAGTCACTTCCAGGCGTGCCCACGGACCATCTTGAAACAATGAAAGTCTAATTACGCCATCTTTTGGGGTATATTTGATGGCGTTATCCACCAGGTTCACCAGCACCTGTCTAAGTCTTTGTGCAACGCCTTTCACAGTTAGATCATCCTGGCGCTCTAATATAATCTTTCTATCTCCGGCCAAGCTTTTGGCTCTGTCAACTTCTTCAGAGAGGATGTTTTTAAGTGGAACTTCTTGCTGTTGAGCCTCCTGGCCTGACTCTACCTCGGCCAGGAGGAGAAGGTCATCCACAATCTTGGACATTCTAACCGACTCACGCTCAACGGCCTGGAGTGATTCTTTCCTGTCTTCCTCACTGAGCCTGCGTTTCAGCAGGTCCAGATTGCCCCGTATGACCGTCAGCGGCCCTCTCAGTTCATGTGAGGCATCGGCCACAAAATACCTCTGTGACTGAAACACCCTGTCCAGGTGCTCAATCATGTGGTCAAAGGTGGCGGCGAGCTCTCCAATCTCATCCCTGGGGCCAGAATAGCCTACCCGTCGGCTCAGGTCAGCACTTGTTTCAATGGCGCTGGCCGTCCGTGAGATTCGCTTTACCGGGGATAAGGCACCCCTGACGATAGCCCCACCTGATACCGTGGCCAGAACCAGGGCAACAAGAATGCTTGCCAAAAGCGCCCCTCTCACCTGACCCATAGCATCACTTACGTGGTTCAAAGACTGGGCCACCTCCAGGACAAGAGTCTGGTCTTTCAGGTACAGCGGTGAAACCATAATGCGCACGCTGGCATTATCACCGGCGGCTACCGTCCCGATCGCTGCGCTCCCGGCAAATCCCTGCGAGATGAGAGATGGGTTCACCGGCAGCTCCTGCTCACCCAGGCTGTTTGATCTGACCACGACATTACCGTTTTGATCTATGATTTCGATATAGATACCCGGTGAGGCAAACTCATTTATGGGTGGCAGCTTGGAATGGATTACTTCATAGTCTAACGGGTTCGGTATTTCCTGCGGGTTGAGAGTGCCGTGCACCCGCGCCGAATAGACCCTTAGATTATCGTCTACCTGGTTGAGAAGGTACTGTTGCAGCAGTATATACAGTACCGCACCGGATACAACCAGGATGGCAAGTAAAATCAGGGCAAACCATAGGGTCAGCCGCCAGCGGATCCGCATCATCTACTCCTTCAGTACATAGCCCACGCCACGGACGGTGTGAATCAGCCTTGGTTTGCCCCTGGCCTCCAGCTTCGACCTCAGATAACGTACATAGACCTCGATCACGTTGGACTCGCCTTCAAAGTCATAGCCCCAGACTCTCTCATAAATCAGGCTTCTCTTAAGTACCTGGCGCGGATGGCGCATGAACAGCTCAAGCAGATTAAACTCCTGGGTGGTCAGCTCTATTAGTTCGTTACCCCGCTTTACCTCCCGGGTCGCCGTATCCAGTGACAAATCGCTGAAGCGGAGCGTTTCTCCTTCCCGGGGCTGGTGACGTCTTAGTAAGGCTTTAACCCTTGCCAGTAGCTCATCGAAAGCAAACGGTTTGACCAGATAGTCATCAGCCCCACTTTCAAGGCCGGTCACTTTGTCGGCAACCGTTCCCTTGGCCGTCAGCATCAGGATGGGTACATCGCCCCCTTCGCGCAGTCGCTTGGCAACTTCAATACCGTCAATCCCGGGCATCATGATGTCGAGAATAATGAGATCAGGCTCCCTGTCCCTGGCCCTGGCCAGCGCTTCAGCTCCGTCGCCCGCAGTATCAACCGTGTACCCTTCGTAGGCCAGGCCTCGCCTGACTACACTCACAATTTCAGGGTCATCATCTACAACCAAAATCCGCATGTTCCGCAACTCAACTAAGTTTTATCCCCCGAGTTAATCATAGAGGGTGAAATCAGAAGGGTCAAGTTTCATAGCCAGGGGCCGGGTTATCCCGGAACCAAATTCTAAGCGTCCTTTAAGCAACCCTTAAGTATCCTCTCATGATGCTGTGGCATTATAAAGTTAGATGACTTAAGGAGGTGCATTATGAATAGAACGCCAAAGGCCGTATTAATTGCTGGTGGCGCATTAACCGGAATCCTTGTCCTCATTTCGCTAATTACCGGATGGGGATATGGTGGCTGGGGAATGATGGGGCCGGGTATGGTGGGCGGCTTCGGTGGGATGGGGCTGATGTTCCTGTTCTGGATAGCCGTGTTTGGGCTTATCGCCTGGGCTATAGTGGCGGGAGTCCGCCATCCGGCTGAGTCTAGCGGTTTTGCCGACTCTGCCCTGGACATCCTTAAGCGAAGATATGCCAGTGGTGAGATAAACAAGGAAGCATACGAGGAAAAGAGGAAAGACCTGACCTAAAATAGAGTAATTAATTGTGGGGCGGGAAATAAATAGTCGGTAATGAAATGAAATGTCATAATTTTGTAACTTTTCCGTGGCAGGTTTTATAACTTTTCTATTATCGGCTTGCTACTATTGAATAAATATACTTCATGATTAATATGGAGCTATCGTGTCTTTAAGAAAAGGGAGCTGATTCATGGTGAGCAGGGAAGAAAAGAAGACTGAGAAATTGATATTACCACTCCGGGGTATGACCTGCGCATCCTGCGCGGCCACTATTGAGAAAGCCCTATCTGGACTTCCCGGTGTGTCACAAGCCAATGTCAACCTGGCTAGCGAGAAAGCATCGGTCGAGTACAATGCGGACAAGGTTAATATCAGTACTATGATAAAGACTATCTCTGATACAGGTTATGGCGTGCCTCTGGAGAAAGTGACTTTCAGTGTGGGTGGGATGACCTGTGCTTCGTGCGTGTCCCATGTCGAGAAAGCGTTGTCAGAGATTAAAGGCGTCGTCTCGGCCTTCGTTAACCTAGCCACAGAGAAAGCAACCGTGGAATACATCCCCGGCGCGGTCACTACCGCCGATTTCAAAAAGGCTGTGGAAAGCGCCGGCTATCAATACGTCGGAGAGGGCAAGCCAGGGGTAAAAAAGGTTACTCTTGCTGTTACCGGCATGACGTGCGCTTCCTGCGTGGGGCATGTCGAAAAGGCACTCAAAGAAGTCGCTGGCGTTATATCCGTCAATGTGAACATAGCTACTGAAAAGGCCACCGTGGAATACGACCCTTCCAAGACCGGCATGGATAGCTTCAAGAAAGCGGTAGAGGACGCCGGCTACGGCATCGGGGCCGTAGTCAGCGAGGAGATGCCGGTAACCACCGATACCGTAGCGGAGAGCAACCGCCGCGAGGTCAGGACTCTCCTGAATAAGCTTGTCTTCGCCGGCATCATCGGCGCTTATATGCTCATGGTTGCCCTGTCGGAGTTTACCGGGGGCTGGCTACCTTCCGTCTTCAGCAACCGGTACCTCCTCTGGGTGCTGGCCACGCCGGTGCAGTTCTGGGCCGGCTGGCAGTTCTACCGGGGTGCCTGGGGCGCTCTGAAGCATAAGACGGCCAACATGAACACCCTTATCGCCGTGGGTACCTCGGCAGCCTATCTCTATAGTGTGGCCGCTATCCTCTTCCCTGGCTTCTTCGCGGCGGGAGGCCGAGGCGCCAACGTCTATTTTGATACTGCCAGCATCATCATCGCCCTAATCCTGACGGGGCGCCTGCTGGAAGCTCGCGCCAAGGGGCAGACGTCAGACGCCATCAAAAAGCTCATCGGCATGCAGGCCAAGACGGCCCGGGTAGTCCGGCAAGGGCAGGAATTGGATATTCCTGTAGAAGACGTGGCCGTTGGTGATGTTATCATTGTCCGGCCCGGGGAAAAGGTGCCGGTGGATGGCGTAATCCGGGAAGGTCGCTCCAGTTTGGATGAGTCCATGGTTACCGGTGAGAGCCTGCCCGTGGAGAAGGGTACCGGCGACCAGGTCATCGGCGCCACCATCAATAAGACAGGTAGCTTTCGTTTCGAGGCCACCAAGGTGGGTAAGGACACAGTGCTGGCCCAGATTATCAAGCTTGTTGAGGAGGCCCAGGGAAGCAAAGCGCCTATCCAGAGGCTCGCCGATATCATTTCGTCATACTTTGTCCCGGCAGTTATCGGCGTGGCGGCTATAACGTTTCTCATCTGGCTGTTCGTTGGGCCGGCCCCGGCTTTGACCTATGCCCTGCTCAACTTTGTGGCCGTGCTGATTATCGCCTGCCCCTGTGCACTGGGTCTGGCCACGCCTACGGCAATCATGGTAGGCACCGGTAAAGGAGCCGAAAATGGCGTCCTTATCCGCAGCGGCGAGGCGTTGGAAACGGCTCACAAGATACAGGCCATTATCCTGGACAAGACCGGCACCCTGACCCAGGGGCGGCCGGTGGTCACGGACATTTTTGCTGTAAACGGCTTTAGTAACGATGAACTACTCCAGGTAGCGGCCTCGGCGGAACACGGCTCGGAGCACCCCCTGGGCGAGGCCATCGTCAACGCCGCCCGCGAGAGAAACCTTACTCTTAAAGATGCCACTGACTTTAACGCTATTCCCGGGCATGGTATTGAGACCGAGGTGGAAGGGCGAAAGGTCTTGTTAGGCAATCTGAAGTTGATGCAGGACCGTAAAATCTCTCTTAATGGACTGGAGGAAAAGGCCAGCCAGCTTTCGCGTGAGGGCAAGACGCCGATGTTCCTGGGTATCGACGGCAATACCGCAGGCATAATTGCCGTGGCCGATACCCTGAAGCCGAATTCCAGAGCAGCCGTAAGGGAGCTACATCGCCTTGGCCTGGAGGTGGTGATGCTTACCGGAGATAACAAACGCACCGCCGAAGCAATCGCCAAAGAAGCGGGTATCGACCGGGTGTTGGCCGAGGTCCTGCCTGAGAACAAAGCCAGCGAGGTGAAGAGACTCCAGGGCGAAGGTAAGGTCGTGGCCATGGTAGGCGACGGCATCAACGACGCCCCGGCGCTGGCGCAGGCCGACGTCGGCATCGCCATCGGCACCGGAACCGATGTCGCCATCGAAGCCGCCGATGTCACTCTGATGAGCGGCGACCTGAGCGGAGTGGTGACTGCAATCGCCCTCAGCAAACGTACGCTGAGGACCATCAAGCAGAATCTCTTCTGGGCGTTTGCTTATAACGTGGCGCTGATACCGATCGCCGCCGGTGTGCTGTACTTCGCCTTCGGTCAGAGCGGCACGCCACCGGCGCTTCGTTTCTTCTTCGGTGATTATGGCTTCCTGAACCCGATACTGGCCGCCCTGGCCATGGCGACAAGTTCGGTAACGGTGGTCACAAACTCCCTGCGTCTCAGGGGCTTCAGACCACCGAGACTGGCTTCAAAATGAGTCAATCAGTTAACCAATCATACATAGCGGGAAGGAGGTGATCGAAATGGCAAAGGATCCGGTGTGCGGTATGGAATGTGATGAGAAAACGGCTGCCGCCAAGTCCGAATACAAAGGTAAGACCTACTATTTCTGCGCACCTGGCTGTAAGAAAACATTTGATGCCGACCCTGAGAAATACACCGGGGGCGGAGGACACCAAGCCGGCCACAAAATGTAATCGATTCTTCTAAAGCCGATACTCTCGGGGGGAGCAGCCAAGAGGTATGCTCCCCTTGTGGTGTTTGTAGCGCAAGATGATTTCACGCGCTAAAGAGTAAGATTATATAGACAATGAATAGACAGTTCAACAGGATGGTAGGTGCTATATGATTCTCATGTTTATCCTGATGGTCTTACCCTTGATTGCCCTGCCTGTTTTCTGGTTCTTGCCATTGGCGCAGGCTGTACCCATATATCTGGCCTGTGTTTCACTCTCGGTTTGGATGTTCTGGCTCATGCGAAGGAATAAGAAATACCGTGTTGTTACCGGCAGAGAAGGATTGATTGGCCAGGAAGCCGAGGTAGTATCCAAGTCGACAACCAGGGGAAGAACCGAGTATACGATACATGTTGAAGGCGAGCTATGGACGGCACGCAGCTATGACGGCGCACAACCCGGAGAAAAGGTAATAATTGCGGCAGTCGAGGGCAGCACGCCAATCATTAAACATAAAGATACGCAAAGATAATAGTGCGAGAAGCAGTAGGTTTGAGAAAGTGGGAGGTTGGTAATAATGATGGGGCCATTCATGTTCGGAGGAGGCTGGATGATAATTGTCTGGGTTGTAATCATTGGACTGATAGTTTGGGGAGTGATTGCTCTGGTCAGACACACTGGTCCGCTGTCAGAATCCGGTTCAAATCGGGCCCCCCTGGACATTGCCAAAGAGCGATACGCTAAAGGCGAGATTACCAAGGAAGAATTCGAGCGAATTAAGAAAGACCTCATGTAATCCGATGACAGCTGATGGCAAGGCCACCTACGAAACGAGAAAGCGCTACGACCGGATCGCGCTAATATATGACCTTATAGAAGCGTTGGTCGAGCGTTCCAGATACAGTAGCTGGCGAAAGTTGCTTTGGAGCAAGGTGGAGGGTAAAAACATTTTGGAAATCGGTGTCGGCACTGGAAAGAACTCCCCTCATTATCCGAGGGATGCCAGAATTACCGCCATAGACTTCAGTGAGAAGATGCTTAAGCGTGCACAAAAGAAAGCCAGCAGGGAAAACGTAAGTGTCAATCTACTCCAGATGGATGTGCAGGACATGGAGTTTGAAGACGACACCTTCGATACAATAGTCGGGTCCTTTATCTTCTGCTCGGTTCCTGACCCGGTTCGGGGGTTAAAGGAGGTCAAGCGTGTTGTCAAACCCGGGGGCAAGGTAGTCCTTCTGGAGCACGTCTTGAGCGCAAACCGAATTATTGCCGGACTGATGAACCTGGTGAATCCGCTCGTAGTGCGTACCATGGGGCCAAACATTAATCGGCGTACCGTGGACAATGTCGCCCGTAGCGGGCTGGTCATCGAGAAGGTTACGGACCTTTCCGCAGGGATATTCAAGCTGATTGAGGCCAGGAAAGTCTCACCATAGAATCCGGCATCGGGGGTAAATGGAAGTGAAGAACGGAAATATGGGACACCAAGATAACGATGCAAAAAGCAAAGACGCGGATATTGCCGGGCACAAGCACATGGGACATGATATGGAGGGCATGTCCGGGCACGAAAATATGGGGCATGACATGGGTTCTATGGCTGCCGGTCATGAGAAAATGGCTGACCACGGTGGCCATGCCAGCCATCACGCCATGATGGTGGCAGATTTCAGGCGCCGCTTCTGGATATCCCTCGTTATAAGTGTCCCCATCCTCCTCCTTTCACCGCTGATTCAGAGGTTTTTTGGTCTTGAAGGAAAACTCAGTTTCACCGGTGATGCTTACGTTCTTTTTGCGTTATCATCCTTCGTGTTCTTCTACGGCGGCTGGCCTTTTCTCAAGGGTATCTTCAGTGAGTTGAAATCCACATCACCGGGGATGATGACCCTGATTGCCCTGGCCATCTCCGTGGCCTATGTCTACAGCAGCGCCGTCGTCTTCGGGGTGACCGGCTCGGTATTTTTCTGGGAACTGGCCACCCTTATCGATGTCATGCTGCTGGGGCACTGGCTGGAGATGCGGTCCATCATGGCCGCCTCGTCGGCCCTGGAAGAGCTTGCCCGGCTGATGCCTTCGGAAGCGCACAAGGTGATGCCGGATGGCAGTACCAGGGAAGTACCACTCGATGAGCTCGTGGCGGGAGATAAAGCACTGGTTAAGCCCGGGGAAAAGGTGCCTGCTGACGGAAAGGTGATCGAAGGCGAATCGTCGGTCAATGAGGCGATGCTCACCGGTGAATCGACGCCGGTTGCCAAACAGGCTGAGTCTATGGTTATCGGCGGCTCGGTCAACGGGGAGGGTTCCATCACCGTTGAGGTGCAGAAGACGGGTAAGGACTCCTACCTGGCCCAGATGACCGAGCTGGTCAGGCAAGCGCAGGAGAGCAAGTCGAGGACGCAGAACCTGGCCGACCGCGCTGCCCTCTGGCTCACTATTATTGCTATCAGCGTGGGCACAATAACGCTTTTTACATGGCTCTTTGCCGCCCACCGTGAGTTCGTATTCGCGTTATCGAGAATGGTCACCGTCATGGTCATTACCTGCCCTCACGCCTTGGGTCTGGCCATACCGCTGGTTGTATCCGTCTCTACCTCTGTCTCGGCGAAGGCGGGGCTGCTGATTAAGAACCGGGACGGTTTCGAGCAAGCCCGGAAGGTATCGGCGATACTGTTCGATAAGACGGGCACGCTAACCCGGGGGGAATTCGGCGTTACTGATGTCATCACCTTGAACGGGAAAATGAATGATAAGGAAATATTGAAATACGCCGCTTCCATTGAGACTCATTCCGAGCATCCCATCGCCAGGGGCATCATCACCTCCGCCGGAGAGACGCTCCAGGTGGAGGGATTCAAATCTATTCCGGGCAAGGGTGCCGAGGGTAAAGTAAACGGCAAAGAGGTGAAGACCGTCAGCCCGGGATACCTGAAAGAGAACAATATCCAGCTCAATGACGAAAGGATAGAGAAACTCTCTTCGCAGGGTAAGACGGTAATCTGCGTCTTGATTGATGGGGAGCCAACCGGCGCTATCGCCCTCGCCGACATTATCCGGCCCGAGTCCAAAGAGGCTATCGCCAGACTTAAGGAAATGGGCATCCGGTGTATGATGATAACAGGAGATAATAAGCAGGTTGCCAAATGGGTGGCCGATGAAATAGGCCTTGATGAGTACTTTGCCGAAGTCCTGCCCGATAAGAAGGCGGAGAAGGTAAAGGAGGTTCAGTCCCGGGGTCTCACGGTGGCCATGACCGGCGACGGTGTGAACGATGCCCCGGCCCTGGCACAGGCAGATGTGGGAATCGCCATCGGGGCGGGCACGGATGTTGCCGTAGCGACTGCCGACGTTGTCCTGGTAAGAAGCAATCCGCTGGATGTGGTATCGATAATCAAGCTGTCCCGCGCCACTTACCGGAAGATGCTCCAGAACCTGGGATGGGCAACCGGCTATAACGCCTTCGCCATTCCTCTCGCGGCCGGGGCTGCTTATAGCGCGGGAGTCCTGCTGGACCCGGCGGCAGGAGCCGCTCTCATGGCTTTAAGTACCATTATCGTTGCCATCAATGCCAGATTTTTAAGAGTCGAGAAATAGAGAAGCTCTGGTACCGTGAAGTACACACGAAAGGTAGGCACGTTATGAAAAGACAGCTTTATTTCGGAGCGATAACGGTAATTACTCTTTCCTTGATAGTGTTGCTGGCAGCTTGCAGTGCCCGAGGTGAGCCGGCCGAAGGTTCATTCTCATCCAACGGGCAGCGGATTTACTTCACGGCCACAAGCTCATCAGGCGAAGCGATCATACCGGAAGGTTTTACTATGATGATGCACCGTATTGCCTGTGTTGACTGCCATGGTCCGGAAGGCAAAGGAGGCACGGTTTACATGATGATGCAAAGTTTTGATGTACCGGATATTACCTGGCCGGTATTGACAGGGCAGCACGAAGATCACCCTCCTTATACCGAGGAGACGGCTAAACGAGCTATTGCCCAAGGAGTAGACCCGGCGGGTAATGAACTCGAGGAATTCATGCCGCGATGGCAAATGGTGGAGCAAGACCTGAACGACCTGGTCAGCTATATAAAGACCTTGAAATAGACCTGGCCTCGGCAAAACAGCCAATAACGAAGGAGAGTGGTAATACCATGTCTTGCCTAGGGCCACGTCCTGTTAATAATTTATAGTCGAATCTATATGGGTGTGATTGCCTCTATTTAGCAGCATCTCTATTGGGAGCTCAGATTCTCTCAAGTCTAGCTGGTCTAAAGCCGCCAGTAAGCTATCATTTCTCTTCTCGCGGCTCCGGCTTGCTTGTATTATAAATAGAAAGCCAGTTGTCGTTGCCAGTAACCCCTCAGAGCCTAGTAGAACTTTGTTCTAGAACATAATCACTTCCTAAGCTAGACAAAGCATGCCATAGTGTATGCAAACACCAACAAGCTATGGAGGCATATTATGTCAAAAATCAGAGAACTCCTAGAGCAGGGTAGGCATGAAGAGTTATGGCAAATGTGCTGCGGCTTTCTTGACCTCAATCTGGAACAGGTTATGGCTATACAGAAACGGCTCTTGCTGGAGCAAATCCAGCTGCTGAACAGATGTAAGCTAGGAAGAAAGCTGTTACGTGGTGCTTTCCCCGAGACGGTAGAGGAATTCAGGAAACAGGTGCCACTCACCAGCTACGATGACTATTGTCCCGAGCTTCCGGCACGGAATGAAGATGTCTTACCTACGAAACCAAGGCTCTGGATAACAACTTTTCGTAGATCGGGCGAAAACCCAAAATGGATACCCTTTAGCCACAAATTCTGGCAGGAGGCGGCTCTCAACTTCAATGCTATGGCTATCTTCGGCACCTGTAAAGGCAGGGGGGACATACCCTTCAAAAGCGGCCTCAAGCTGCTCTACGCTGCTTGTTCGCCGCCTTATCTTACGGGGACGGTAGCCCGTAGTGCTGAAGAGGACCTGGGCTTCGAGTTCTTGCCACCTCTTCCAGAAGCGGAGAGGATGACCTTAGAGGAGAGGGTTGACAATGGCTTTTGGCGCGCCCTGTCCGATGGCATCGACGGCTTCTTTGGTTTAGGCGGCATCCTCATTGCCATCGGTGAAAGGTTCAGACAAGGTTCGGGGACAATGAAGTTATCACGGCTAGCCTCCCAGCCGAAGGCCATGACACGCCTGGCGAAAGGCCTCATCAAGAGCAAGCTGGCCGGGCGAACCATGTTGCCCAAGGACTTGTGGTCCATAAGGTTGATCTCCTCCATGGGACCGGATTGCGTAGTCTATAAAGATAAGATCAAAGAATTGTGGGGTAGAGAGCCGCTGAATGTTTACGGCAATAGCGAAAGCGCAGTAATAGCGACGCAGACCTGGGACTTTGGCAGTATGGTCTTTTTCCCCAACCTCAATTTCTTCGAGTTTATACCGGAGGAGGAATATTTTAAGCTACAACTTGACCCTACCTATCGGCCAAAAACCGTCCTTCTCGACGAGGTAAAAGCCGGTGAAATCTATGAGCTGGTAATCACCAACTTCCACGGCGGTATTATGACACGGTATAGAATTGGTGACATGGTCAGGATAACAGCGCTGCGCAACGAAGAGCTAGATATCGATATCCCACAGATGGTCTTCGAGAGGCGGGCCGATGAGTTCATCGATTTGGGTTTCATACGACTGACCGAAAGGATAATCTGGCAGGCCCTGGAGAACACGAGTATCCCTTACCGTGGTTGGACGGCACATATGGAAATGGTCGACAATCCCACACTACACCTCTATATTGAGCTCGAGGCCAACTATATTGCCAGTGAGGAAGGTATAGCAGCCGCCATATACGAGCAAATCAAGAGGGTGAACGCCGACAGAGTCTACAATGAGATAGCCAGCCTGGAAAGACTGGGCGACTACAGACGACCCATCGAAGTCACGCTGTTACCCGATGGAGCCTTTGCCAGCTACAAGAGGCAACGCCAGGCAGAAGGTGCTGATTTAATCGATTTGAAGCCGCCGCATATCAATCCTACTGATGCGATGTTAGCCGATCTCTGCACCAAGGTGAAAGTAACACCCAAGCCAGAACCGGTGACTACCAGGAGGCCCAAAGTCCCTGCTTAGCTGGCAGGTCATGATTGAAGTAAGCCGGCTTCTTAATCGCCGGCTTACTTTTTGGCATCCGTACTTTCGGCGGCCCAATTACTGGTAGATTAGTACTATAGGATACCGTAAGAGCCTCTATGATATTGACAATCACCAAATCTACAGGTACAATGTTTAATATTCAAATACACGAGCTTTAAATGGGAGTACTGTTTATAGTCCCTTTAGGGGCTTCAGTTGTCTACGTAGTACTGCTAGTTGTGCTCATCTTCAACCGACAGTGGCAGAAGGAGCATTGGCTATTTGCCGCGTACCTGATTGCAGCCAGCTTGTGGACCCTCAGTGTGCCTCTACTCCGCGGCGATGTCTTGGTAGCCTACAAGCCCCTGTGGTTCCGCATGGCTATGTTTACTTCCTTTGCCTGGGCGGTGCAACTCTACTACTTTATCAGGTCGTTCCTCAAATTACCGGCTGGATTCGGGACTTGGTTTGGCTATATCTCGCTGCTGGCATTCGGCGTTCTGATTACACTGGGCGATGTAAGCTCCTACTTCACCGTTAGCAACGGAAAACTCATCTATAACTACGGCTGGTGGTTCGTCTTATTTGCGGTCCCGCTTGTGGTGTTGGCCATACTGGCAATATCGACCATGGTCCGGAGGTTTAGAACTCTGGTCGAACCCAGTGCGCGCAACAAAGCAGGCTATCTCCTGATGGCAATATGCACTTTAGCGTTCTTTGGCTTCCTCGGTGTTACGCCGCTGGCAAGGGGACTTCCAGTCAGCCAACTTGGCGGACTACTATCGGCCCTTGTCCTGACCTACGCTGTAGTGAAACATGAACTGCTAAGTGTCAGCTTTGTTCTACGTCGTGCCTTAGCCTGGGGAGGTCTGATTGCTGTCGCTGTCATTGCCTACTTCGGTTTGTCTTTTCTGGTTGGCTTATTGACTGGTCCCGAGCTACAAGCTCCTTTGGTGGCTCTGACCACATTGTCGGCAGGTGGGGCAGCTGTGATTGTTTTCTGGCTGCGGAATTTCTTTACCCGACAAGTAGACCGTCTTTTCTACAAGAAGACCTTCGATTATCGCCAGCAATTATCTGGCTTTATTAGACACGGGATAAAAGGTGTTTTTGGCCTGCAGGAGCTGAGCGAAAGGCTGCTACCACCGCTCGTCAGAGTTTTGAATTGCCAGCAGTCGTATATGCTGTTGCCAAAAAGTGGGAGTGGTGATTTCGTTGCCGAATTTTCTGAACCCCCTCAGCAGAATGACCCGCCACTCAGAATAGGACGAGATAGCCCTGTTTTAGAATGGCTTGGACGAGAGAATAGATACTTGACCCGAGAAAACACAGATATTATCCCGGAATTTCGAGGTCTATGGGAGAAGGAGAGGGATAAGCTTAGAAGCCTGGGCATAGAGCTACTCATACCATTGGTGAGCCGAGGTAATCTAATTGGAATTCTGGCATTAGGGCGAAAGCAATCTGGCAGATACTCGTTTGAGGATACGAATCTGGTGGAAAGCATTGCCAGTCAGGTGGCAATAAGCTTGGAGAGGGAATATCTTCAAGAGGAGCTCAAAAAGCGGGAGCAGGAATTGGATCTGATAAACCGATTAGCCGGAGTTATGACCTCCAGTTTGAATATTCAAGAAGTATACGATACTTTTGCCGCCGGGCTGAGAGAGGTAATCAATGTTGACTTTGCCACGGTTGCGTTGATTGAGGGGAACAAACTTCGCATTTCAGCCCTGTACGCGGAGAACGGCTCGGCTTGGCAGATAGGGGAGAGGATTCCACTAAAAGGTTCAGGCACAGAGTGGGTGATCCGTCATAAAAAGGGGCTGGTTGAGCCCGACTTGACCCGGAACAGGATGTTTCCCACCGCCGAGAAATATCTCAAGCAAGGCATCCGATCTATTGCTTACCTGCCCTTAATTACAAAGGACGAGGGTATTGGCAGCTTGATTGTCGCCAGTCGTAACCCCGATGCTTACAGTACCGAGCAGGTAAACCTTCTGGAACGCTTGGCCTCTCAGATTTCGACATCAGTTGCCAATTCTCAGCTTTATGCCAGTGCTGAGCAGAGGGCTCGCATAGACGAGATTACCGGCTTATTTAACCGCCGCCACTTTGATGAAAGCATCCAGCGAGAGATTGACCGACATTCTCGCCACGGCAGTATGCTCTCTCTAGTCGTCCTCGACCTTGACAACTTTAAGAGCTACAACGACCTGATGGGACATGTAGTCGGCGACAAGTTACTGAAACGGATCGGACGCTCTGTAAAGGAAGCTCTCAGGAATATTGACCTTGCCTTTCGCTATGGCGGTGACGAATTTGCTATAATTCTACCTCACACATCAGCTGAGGATGCCTTTAGCGCAGCCGAGCGAGTCCGTGAGAGAATCGCCGACGAAGTTACCGGTGAACAAGTCTTGGTAACTGCCAGCCTGGGGTTAGCCTCCTGGCCTAGTGATGGACTATCGTCAGATGATATTATCGATGTAGCTGATCGGGCACTCTATTATGCCAAACAAACAGGGGGCAACCGAACCTGTGTAGTATCTCAAATGCTACCTCCTCCGACTGAGGCACTTGAATTAGCGCCTGCTGCTGAAAAACAGACTCTAAACACCATCTATGCGTTAGCGGCAACTATCGAGGCCCGAGATCCATATACTTATGGCCATTCTCGTAAAGTGAGAAGCTATGCTGTAGCTCTGGCTGAGGCTCTGGGCTTGCCATCAGAAAAAGTAACCGTGATTAGCCATGCAGCTCTGCTTCATGATATTGGCAAGATCGGCATTATTGATGGGGTGCTGAATAAGGCCGGCAGCCTTGACGCTCAGGAGTGGGAGATAATTAAGTCTCATCCTCAGCTGTCACGAACGATAGTCGGACATGTGCCCAGTTTGACGCCCTGCCTACCGGCAATCCTCCATCATCATGAACGCTGGGATGGCACCGGCTACCCCGGTGGTCTAAAAGGTCAGGCTATTCCTCTCGAAGCCAGGATTATGGCTATAGCCGATGCCTTCGACGCTATGACGTCCCAGCGTCCTTATCGTGCTCCTCTATCCTGTCAGGAAGCAGCCGATGAGTTAAATCGCTGTGCTGGTAGCCAGTTTGACCCGAAGCTGATTGAAGCCTTCCTGCCAATAGCCTTGACCGCAACTCCTAAACAACTGGAGGTTGTATAGAATCCTGGCGACGAGGTACCCCAGGCCCGAAACAATATCAACCCCAGATCATCGGCCCACGCATTCAGCAAGAAGTAGCGGCCTGCTTTTTGATATCGCTGTTGCCGTTGGCGGTGCCCTTCCCTTTCTCCTGCGGGAATTCCTCCTTCGCGGTGATGCCGATTGGATAATAGAACTCACCTTCTTTACTTTCGCCTGTGCCTGGCGAGTGAAACTTGCCAGGCCCTTTCTGGACTATCCGTCTTCACGCATGCAGTCTCTGTTATTCCCAACGGGTCTCGGTGGCCACATTCTCTCCAACTATTAAACCCATAGTCATGAACTCGGTGACATTTCCACCACCATTATAATAAGGACCCCAGAGCGAGCCGCATTCACCCACAGCGTATAGCCTTGGAATCGTCTCATTGTCTACACTCAAGACCCTCCCCCTCGCATCATGCTTTGGCCCACCCTGGGTATTGACCCCGGCGGGCACTACCCTCTGTACCACATAGAAAGGCGGAGTTTTTATAGACATGAGACCGTCTTCTCTGTGAAAATCTGGGTCTTCTCCAGACTCACAGTACCTATTATACTCTTCTATGGTCTCCTTCAGCCTGTCCGCCGGTATGCATACCTCCTTTCCCGCTTCGTTGATCATCTTGCACTTTGATGCCAGTTCTCCTATTGTATCCGCCTTCACAACCCAACCCTTCTCAATCTCTCTTTTATTATCCGTACTCCAGGGTGTTGTCCCTATCCAGTAAGAGGTCATAATAGGACCTGCCGTCCTAGCACTCTCATCAAATATAATCCAAGCGGGAAAGTCTATAAACTCCATCTTCATTGCATCGTAATCGTACCAGTCTCTCCGAAGCACAGCCCCATGTCGTAGAAAATGAAGATTGGTCAACTCATTGAAAAACCTCTCCCCACGTCTGTTTACCCATATACAACCTCCCTTTTTGTGCGTATTTGGTATGTCGCGTACGATGAACGGGGTACAATATACATCATTATCAGGAGTCTTGATGCCAACAAGCATGGGTGCTGCCTGTGAATGCATATGCCACAGCTGTGCGCCCACCTGCTGCGCCATCCTGACACCATCTCCGGTATTATACGGAGTGCCTGCAAAGACGAGTGGGCATTCCGTAAGATTATCTTTAACCATCCTTTCGTCAAATTCAAATCCACCACAGGCCAGCACTACGGCTTTTCTGGCTCTAATGAAAATTGCTCTCCCCTTACTCTCAGCTACCAGCCCAAGGATTTCCTTCGTCTTCCAATTTTGAATCAATTTTTTGGCTGGAGTATTATACATGATTTCTACTCCCGCCTCTTCGACATGGCCAGCTACAGTATTGTATATAGCCGGTCCACTTGCGCCGATCTCATACCCCTTTATGCCCTCCGCCCCCGGCGCTTTATGCCATTCGGGGTATAGACCAGGTACAGTTTCTGGTTCCCCTTCCGTTCCCGGGATGCCAATTTGCCTAAGCCATTGAGGGAGTTTGACCAACCGTTTAACATAAGCCCGAATTACATCCTCCTCGGTCAATCCTACGGTTAACCACTTGATGTATTCCACTGCCCTTTCCTCATCTACTGGAACTAGTAGACCCCCTCCAATACAGATAGAATTGCCTCCTCCGTACGGTGCTTTCTCCAAGACCAACACCTCGGCTCCCTGGTTACGCGCAGTTAGGGCAGTCACTGCCCCTCCCCCCCCGTAACCTATGACGACCACGTCCGTTTCCTTGTCCCACCTCTCCGGTAGCCACGGCTCGACCTCTCTTAGAGACAATTCGTTCCCCACGACATCTTCGGCGCCTGCGATGAACTTGCCTTGCCTTATTCCCGTCTGTTTGCTTCGCATGGTTATACCTTCTCCTTTTTGTTCATCCCTCACCTTCAGGTATGATTTCAAGTAATAAGAGCTTGAATTCTCGATGTTTAACAAATTACTGGTCTGTTCTGCAGGGCAGGCTTGTCATGACTATACTCGAAAGCGCAGGCTCGCACCCGCCTGAAAGTCTCTATAGGCACCAAAAGAGACCCGCAGAAAATAAGGAAGCCCCACCCCTTGCCAGAAATGCACGCTCTCGTGAAGCACCTGACGCATGAGAGCATGTTGGGCAGGGTTCGCCCGGTGGTCTTCTGTCTCTCCCTGCCAAATATGCTCCGCATTTATGAGATTTCCACACTTTATAGTCCCTGCCCAGTGAAAGCTCTATACTTGTTCACACCCTGTGGAATTCGACTATCTCAAACGTTATTGGATTTCTGACATCCCAGCATATAAGTTTGGCATCGCCTTTGATCTGGGCCACGATGTCGGCGTATTCCTTAAAATCACCCTGTCGCAATGAATTATTATCGAAAAAACTCAGTGTACCATCGGCATTACTAAAGCCGCAGACAGTATGACTGCTACGTACCGGACGAACTATAGCCGTTATTAATACAGGGTTTGTATTCGATTGAAGCCCTAGAAGCAGCTTTGACGCCAGGACAGCAAATCCGTCACAATCATCCTTCTTCTTGGCCCAGACCGTTTCTGGGTAGCTGATGGAATCATAAAGATGTAGAGGGCCGTCCATAGCCCAGGTGATTTGCCCCAGACAGTCCGCAATTTCTTCTAAAGAATTCACGATGGGGAGGGGCATACTCAGATACCGCCTTTCGAACAGCCGCCGGCGCAGCCGTGACCAGATATAGCGTCCGCTGAACAACCACCATCTCAGAAAAACATCAATCATCGACGAAAATATACTCCCATCGACATTCCTGTTGGCTCAGGTTGCATCACGGGCGATTGACAGGCTCGTTAGCCGGATTGCCAAACCACTGGAAGTATTCCTCTGCTCCGCTTCTTCCTGACTTTTCCCTTCCTCCAGCACCCGCATGGCACCAACATAAGCGATTCCCTTTACTTCACCTCCCTCAAAAACCAGGTTCCTGAAGTGGTAGGGAATATTGCCCTCCTCTTTAGCTCGCCCGCGATTTATCCATCAAGCCCTCGGTGGTAATTATTCTAGCACCGTTTTGGGCCCAACAACAAAGCAAACAGCCTTTTTTGAATTGACTTTGGAAAGCTCACACAGAGCGTCATTTGGCTCAACTTTAGAATTGGCTACTAATACGCGTGTGATAGAGAACAGAGTGAGTCCCGAGATGCAAGTCAAACTTGTGGTAGGATAGTTAAGACCCTTACCGAGAGCCTAGTTGTCCGTCGAAATAATCCACTATCTTCTCGACATACTCTTCCGGATAGGTAGAGAAAGCATCTGTATGCTCTACACCCGGCACGAGCCAAATACTGCTCCCTGGATATGCCGCCTCGTACACCCTTACGCCATGTTCCCACGGGATGCGAGTATCAGCTGTTCCGTGTATAACCATGATGGGGTAGGGTATAAGCTCCACAGCTTCTTCCGGCACCATAGCCCCTACGTCAATATCATAGCGGACTCTCGCTGTCAGCTTGACACCCGGTATGAATATTTGGGCTATCCATTCCGGGATACCAATCTGGAGGGCCGTCTCTCGGGCGATCATGTCCGAGGCCTTAGCGTACGGACTATCCACAACCAGGGCATGAATACTCGTTTCTTCCGCCACGGCCATTGTGGCGGTGGCCGCTCCCATTGAAAAGCTAAGGATGCCAATACGCTCCGGGGAAATGCCGCGGGCCACCAAATAATCGAAGGCACCGAGCACATCATACCGCTCAAAGTATCCACCGGATATGAAGGCTTCTTCAGAGTTACCGTGACCGCGTAAATCAAACAGAAGCACGCTAAACCCCTGGGGTATAAGCCTGGAAGCAATATCAAGTGATTCGTCTCCGGTACGCACAGACCCAATACCATGAACGAAAAGGATGGTCGGCCCCTCACCTTCCCCCGGTATATACCAGCCACTTAAGGTCACATCACCGGTTCTCGAGACAAATTCGACATCTTCATACTCGAGTCCATAGGCTGCCGGGGTGGCCTCTGGAAATTTGCGGTCATAATCGGTGACCCCGGAAACTATGGTCCAAGAGACTAACCCATAAATAGCAATAAGGATCACCACCACTATCGGTATGCCCCACCTGAATAAGCGCCTTATCCGGTACCACCAGTAACTGGGCAAGCTATGCTGGCCTCCTATTCCTGCATCTTTCTGACTTTTATAGCATTCTCAGGGCATTCCATCTCACAGGCCATGCACAGATTACACCGGCTCAGATTAATTACCGTAGCCACATATCCCCCTGCCATATGTAGTACCATCTCGGGACAGATGTGGGCGCACAACTTGCAGCCAACACAAAGGTCACTACTAATATCTATCCGGACCAAGGTTCACCCCTTTCTTTTTCTCAGCCAATCTTGCACTGGCTCCAGACAGGATCGCAGAGGCAAAGCGCCCTTGGAATAGAAGTGCAACGCTGCTACTTCACCACCCACTTGCTCTACTAGCTGTTCCTGCTCTTCGGAACCCAATGTAAATATCTTTCTCCACGTGTCCAATGACTCTAGGACGCGGGGCTTCTCCTCTTTAATAGTCTCATCGATGATAAGCTTGTACCTTCCATCGAGTGACCTCCCGGTTACGTCGCCTTCCTTCACCGCCTGAGCAGCTATCTCCCCGGCCATCCGGCCCGTCCAGCAAGCTCCGGCCATCAAGCCCATCCCCCCCCATCGGGAACCATACAGAGGCCCGCCGGCTGCATTGCCGACGAGAATAACGCCATCTGACGCTAGCCTTGGGGCGGCTGACAGTCCCATGCCGCCACTCATCATACTCACCGGAGACGCATTACTGAAGTCGTACTTCCCGATGGCCTCCAGGTGTCTTATCAGGTCGTTGAGCCTCTCCCTGAGGCTTTTCTTCTCTTTGACGGCCCCCCGGCTAACGGAGCAGCCAATGCTAAATCTATCATCGCCATAGGGGACGGCATAACGATACAGGCGCTCGGGGGAATCATCGAGATAGATTTCATCAATGTTGTGGGAATCACCCAGCGACCTGACCCCGGCAAACTCACATCCCAAGGCAGCGGAGACTCCTCCAGAGAGTTCTATTCCGGCGAGACGGCCCATTTGTCGATAACACCCATCGGCTGCAATTACGAGTGAGCAGGGAATTGCCGTAGACTCCGAGCCATCCCTTATGACTACTCCCTTGACGACTCCCTGCTCTCTGACCAGGTCTACCGCCCTGGCGTGTAACATAATCTCAGCCCCCGATCTCACTGCGCCTATGGCCAGTGACTTCTCAAACAACTGCCTGTTAACAAAGACACCATCAGGCAGAATTTGGGGCTTCCCTACTTTTCCTGAAGGCGCAATGTACACCAAGCCCCCAGCTCTGGAGTAAATAGCCGCCGACTCAATCTCCTCTCCGGTTACCTCTTCCATCTCGGACTTGCTGTATATTATCCCCATGGAGTCATAGACCGGGAAACCTATTTGCCTTTTCTCTTCTACTATCAGCGTTTCGGCTCCATTCAGTGCGGCAAATTTCCCGGCGATGGCACCAGCTGGGCCACAACCAACCACCACGACATCGTACCGTCTCTTTCTCATTCTATCCACCTCCGCATTTTGCTTGTTTCCGTGCAATAAACATGCGACTTCCTGCATCACCTTGCTACATGGTTTAACTAGCAATTAGTGATGAGCTCAAGGCAAAATATTGTCTAGTCCCTCTAATCTAATAATCGACTACCCCCGCCACTGGACAGATTCGCTCCGCCTTTTCGCTCTCTTTAGGAAGTAGCCCAGGAAAAATACCGCGGCCAGCGCTGCTCCGGCGGCCTCAACTACCCCCCATGTGAATACCAGAAGAACACCTGCGACAGAAAGGACTACTCTTCCTATCACTCCGACCTTACCTATCCAAATCTGGTAACCCTCCACACCGGCAGCCAGTAATACTGCGCCTATCATCGCTGTGACTGTCGACCGTATTATCGATAATGGTGTACCAATGGCTATCAAAGTCGGGTTTAACACAAAGATAAAGGGGATGATAAAGCCTACTATTCCTAGACGCACGGAGCGTAGCCCGGTTTTCATGACGTCCGAGCCTGCCAAGGCGGCCGCCGCATAAACCGATATACACACCGGTGGAGTTATAAAGGACAGCATCCCCCAGTATAGAAAGAAGAGGTGGGCGGCCATAGCCGGGACACCCAACTCGATTAGGGCTGGGGCAAATATCAATGCCATGAAAATGTAACAGGCAGTCATTGTCATCCCCACCCCCATAATAAGGCCACCGATGGCTCCAAGTACTAACAGTATGTACAGGTTCCCGTGAGCAATGTCTACGAGTGCACCGGCAATTGACTGTCCGACTCCGGTCAAGAAGAGGGCGCCGATAATCATGCCCACACCGGCAATGATAGCCGCGAGCTCTGTCAGAATACGTCCCAGGCTCATAGTGAACTGGGAAAAGGTCTCTAGATTGGGTCTTGTCTGTTTTCTCAAAAGGGAGCAGAAAAGCAGAAAGGCAGACGCATAAAAGGGAGCCCAAGCTTCTACCCTGACATAGAACAGCAAGTAAACGAGGACGACAACACTACCAAGGTAAAACCAGCCCTCTTTCAGGGTTTTTGTTACCGATGGAACTTCACCGGCCTCCAAACCGCGGAGACTGTTGCGGTGGGCGTAGAAGTAAACCTGCGCAAATAAGCTAACATAGTAGATGATCATAGGGATAGCAGCCGCTATAGCCACTTGAGCATATGGTACCCTTAAGATTGCAGCCATAATGAAGGCTGTGGCCCCCATCACCGGAGGCATAAGGACTCCACCAGTTGAAGCGCATGACTCTATTGCCGCTGCCACATGCGGCTCATACCCCAGCCTTTTCATGGCGGGAATGGTTACACTCCCGGTACTTATCACATTGGCCACAGAGCTACCAGACAGGCTGGCCAGCATAGAGCTCCCAAGTACCGCTACCAGTGCTGGCCCACCTGTCATACGGCCTAGGAGCCCCTGGGCAAAGTTAAGCAGGAACTTGCCGGCCCCCGTAGCCTCCAAGGCCACGCCGAAGAACATGAAGCCTATAAGTATGTTCCCAAACACATTCATTGGCAGCCCAAAAATGCTCCCCATACTTAAAAAATGATATCCGACCAGCCTGCTCAGTGAATAACTCTTTGCTACCAGAAGTTCTGGCATGTGTGAAGCAAAGAGCGGATATATCGAACAAACGCCGACTATGATAGACAGAACCGGGCTGGTGGCACGCCTTATTCCCTCCAGTATTAAGCCATATGTTATCACTCCCAAAATGAAAGCGGCTGGCGGTGGGTTGACCGACCAGTCGCCCTGCACTATATCCAGCGCAAAAACAAAAGCAAAACCCGGGCCAAGAACGCTCGCCACAGCGAGGATAATGTCATACCAGGGAATCCTGTCCCGTGGAGCCTTCTTGGTCGCCGGGTACATTACAAAGACAAAGGGTAGAAAGAGACCGAGCAGCACAGCCAGGTATCCATACTCAATCATCACCTGGTCAGCGATCCGGAGGCGGAAGACATTAAAGACCACTATCGCAATGGCTATCCAGATAACAGCCATGAACACCAGCCGGGTTGGCCCTACCAATGTTCTATATCGGTCCATCACTCAGCTTCCTATTAAGCTATATCAGACTTACACCAGCTTCATACTAGACATGCTGTATACCCTGATAGTGTGCAAGAGGATTATGATTCTCCCACCACACTGCTCCCTTGAGCATACTACGTCCGCCAGGCCTAACTATTATGAGTTGTTATCTCTTGGTTCCTTGTACTCATCAAACGGCCGCCGGTTGTTGAATACCCTGCTTACGTGGTCATGCTAATGCCACGCCGACTTGGCTAGGCCGCCCAGAACCAGACAGCCAATATTCTTGGAGTTCTAGGATATTCCTGTCCACAACGTTTTTAAGTCGGTGTTATTGGCCCAGTCTCTGCTTTTCCAGCTCCAGTTGCTCCTGCTGAAATTGCTCGTGCTGCGGCGTCCAAGCCCCCATATCCTTCATGAATTCAACAGTTCCTTCATGATAAGGTATGGGCGCGAGGCCCTCGAGGCTAGCCGCCCTGTCAAACGTCCAAGCCTCAAGATCTGGGTTCATCTTCGCCATGACATCGTAGCCATCTTTCAGTGCCTTGCAAAAGGCGTAGACAACATCATCAGAAACAGTGGGCAGCGCCCAGACGCCCTGTTCATACCCCGCCCCAACAATAGTCTCGCCCTCTTTCAGGCCGGCGGCCGTATCGGTAACTGGACCGGCCCAAGGAGTCACCTCGCGTAGTCGTTCCCAGCCTTCTTTGTCTTCTGCTGGCATACTGAACCACTTTATGCCATGGCGGCTGGCGGCTAGTTCCTGAGCAAAGGTGCTCCAGAGTGTGCCCTGGGTTGCGTCTACGGTGCCCTCAAGCGGCCCCCCCAATCCGGCGGCTATGGAGGTCACGGTCACTATCTTCACATCATCCAGAGTCAAGCCACCGAAGGCCAAAATGGCTGTGTTGTTCAGGCTCCAGGCTTCGGATGCCGGCGATTGTGGTATACGCTTCCCCATCAAGTCAGCGACAGTGTTAAACCCGGCATCGCCCCTGGCATACATAGCACCGAGAAAGGGTTTGCCAGACCAGACGCGCCGCAGCGGGGTTGGGCCCCAGTCGCTGAAGTCAGTTAGACCATATGCAATCCAGTATGCGACGACACCTGTTACCATGTTAAACTCTGATTCTCCGGTGCGGAGTGGTGTCATCTTGGCTTTCTCAGAACTAAGAGGTTCTACCCTCAGCAACATCGGGCTAAACTCCTCAACGGCTGTCCTGATCCCAACGGACCAGAGGTAATAGGAGGTCCCTACTTCGAGCGTGGTCATGGTAATAATTTTCGGGAGTTCGGGCGTTGGTGATGGAGTTGCAGTTGGTGATGCTGTTGGAGCCGGTGTTGGAGTCGGTGTTGGTGTCGGTGTTGGTGTGGCCTTGGCACACCCGGCAACCATCACCAAAATCAGGAATGTAACGATTGCTATCGCAGTTGCCTTTCCCATTGAACTTCTCATGAATAAACCTTACCTCCTCTTTCTGCTGGCATTTCGCTAAGTATTAAGTAGGTCGCAATCCGTTCGTTATTCACCCCCTTTCTTTGCGGCGTGCCGTAAGTTTTCTAGTGCAGGTCAATTTGATCCAGGTTGAATGACGAGAGCAAATACCTCGGTTTTACAAAAATGTCCCCGGCCGACAGCCAAAGCAGGAATATCACAGCAGACCATCAGGTACGGCACGCGATACCATTGTCTATCATGCCTATCATGACTGTCAAGTGCTTAAAAAGAGTTACGTAGAGAGGGTCCACGACCTATCAGAACAAAATGTACAGCTTGCAACAAAGGCCGTAGGTATTGTCTGGAAGATTATCGAGCTGATTTGGGAAAACAATAACCTGCGGCACAAGATGGAAGTCGTCAGGGAGCCGGCAGAGAATTTAGAAATCTCACGAACGTTATGATAGAATAAAACCAGTTGGTAGATACCACCATTAACCTCATCGGTAGGGAACGAATAGGGGATAACACTCGTCTTGTCCGCATCTTATCAGGGAAACGCTTCGAGAGTGGAGGGCTAGAAACAGGCACACCTCGAAACAGGGTTATCGCACGTCAAAGGAGCTAATATGCCTCCCAAGTTAAAGATTTGGCAAGATACGTGGATTCCCACAACCTGTGGCGGCTGTTATGCGTCCTGTGCTATCAAAGTACGGGTTGTTAACGGGGTAGCTGTTCAGGTCCAGGGTAACCCAGATTCACCACACGGCTACGGGGGAATTTGCCCCAAGGCAATAGCCCAACTTCAGCTGCTCTATAAGCCAAACCGGTATAATTACCCCTTGAGACGGACGGGGGAGAAAGGGGTTGGTGCCGACCCAAAGTGGCAACGTATCTCTTGGGACGAAGCCATGGAAGAGATAGTCGGCCGGCTGAAGAAGATACGCGAGGAGAATCCGAGGAAGCTCATCTTGATGGGCACGCCGAGTGTAGGCTCAGGCGTGCAACAGGGTAATGTCCTGCGCAGTTGGGGCATGAGTTTTGGAACTCCGACCACATCGGCCGGTGGAGCCGGTATCCACTGCGGTGACGCCGCCCACATGGGAGCCGGTATGAATCATTGTGCCTGGGATATTGTCCCTGACTGGGAATACTGCAACTACCACCTTTGCTTTGGTTCCAACCTTTCCGCCGGATCGGGGCGTATCGCCTCTTCAGCAATGAGAATGGCGGCTAAAGCCAGGGCCAGGGGAATGAAGGTGGTCAGCTTTGACCCGATGTGCAACTTCTCCGGTGGTAAAGCAACCGAGTGGGTGCCCTTGATCCCAGGGACTGATGGTCTGGTTGCCCTGGCAATGGCCAACGTGCTGGTTAACGAGCTGGGCATCTATGATACCGAATACCTCAAGGCTAAAACGAACGCCCCCTATCTAGTCAAACCGGATGGCCTTTATGTCCGGGATGCTAAAGGGGAACCATTGTTGTGGGACACCGTGGACAAGGGTGCCAAGGCATGGAACGAGGCCAACATTAAAGACGCCGCTCTGTTTGGCAGCTACCAGGCGGGCGGGGTAGACTGCCAGCCGGCCTTCGCCGTGATGAAGGAGCACCTGCGGCAATACACCCCGGAGTGGGCATCGGAGGTAAGCACGGTTCCCGCAGAGACGATACGGCGTATCGCCGCCGAGTTTGGCGAAAATGCCAGGATAGGCAGCACTATAGAGATCAAGGGAGTAAAGCTACCCCTGCGGCCGGTAGCGGCGACAATGTACAAAGGGGGACAGGGGCATACCAACGGCTTTCATACCTATTTTGCCATTGACCTGCTGAACCACCTGATGGGGGCTGCCGATGTGCCCGGTGGCTGCCTGGGGCTACCACCCAGATGCTTCGGCTACCCGACGACCCGCAGTTACTCCATTGAGCCGATAGCCTCTGATGACGGTTTTCTGCGGGCAGACAGGTGGATCACAGGACTGGTGGGAACCTGGCCCCATCCTGAGCCGAAAGAACCGGAACTGATAAATCTGGTCGACCTGTTTACCATGTGCAGTATCTCTCCCTTCCCGCTTCTAAAAGAGTGGGGGGAGGTATGGAACAAGTTCGGGGCACCATTTGAAGCCGAGATGATGATAATCTGGGCAAGCAATGCAGTAATGACGGCGTTCAATCCGGAAGTCGCTGCCGAATTTTTGAATAAAGTCCCCTTTATTGTCAGCTTCAACATTGTGCCTAACGAGACCTGCGAAGGCTTCGCCGATATTGTTTTGCCTGACGTTTGCCAGCTGGAACGGCTAACTCATGTTGAGTCTGAGTTTCCCGGGTTCAATTATGTACCTGGTTTCATGGCCGACTGGGCTTACCATTTGCGACAGCCCGTGGTAAAGCCCGCTTACGAGAGGCGAGACATGGCAGAGGTGCTAAACGAGTTGGCTCATCGGGTGGGGTTTACCAAGGAGTGGCATCAGGCCCAAAATCGAATCCTGGGGGCTGACGAGTTCAAACCGGATGAGGAGCCCGCCTGGGAGGAGATGGTCGACCGATGGCTCAAGGTGAGGTTCGGCCCAGAGCACGACCTTGACTGGTTCAAACAGCATGGCCTCATCAAGTGGGAGAAGACGGTAGAGGAGGCCTATTGGAGGTGGTTTGTCAACGCCCGGGCATCCATTTATCTGGAGTTTTTACCCCATCAGAAGGAGAGGATGAGAGAGTTACTAGAGCCAAAAGGTATAAGTATCAACTACGACCTTTATACGCCGCTTATCAGCTATATACCGGGGGTTATCGACAACATAGAGGATGAAAGGTATGACCTTTATGCCTTCTCTTACCACGATGTCCTGCACACCATGTCGGCTACTCAATGCATCCCGTGGCTAATAGAAGCGAGCAAGATAAATCCTTATACCTGCAATGTCACCATGAATGTCGCGGCAGCCAGGGATAGAGGCCTCAAGGATGGTGACACGATCTGCCTTGAGAATGAACAGGGAGAGAAGATAAGAGGAAGATTGAAAACCCTGGAAGGGCAACACCCACTCACGGTAGGAATGGTCGGCGGCATGGGGCATTGGGTCAACGACAAGATAAGCCGGGGCGTGGGGACTCATTTCAATCAGCTCCTGCCCGGTGACCTCAAACATACCTGCAACATTACGCTCAATATAGAGACTTGTGCCCGGGTAAAGGCTTATAAAGAGGGTGGCCAAGAATGAGATGGGGGATGGTTATCGACTTGAATAAGTGTGCCGGTTGTTACTCATGCCAGATAAGCTGCAAAGCCGAGCATGCTCTGCCTCCCGATGTCTTCTGGGCTAGATGCCTAATCAGTGAGAGAGGAGCATACCCCGCGGTAACCAAGCAAATACTCCCCGTACTGTGTAATCACTGCAAGGAGGCACCCTGCCTCAAGGTTTGTCCCACCGGGGCGACCAACCGTCGTGACGATGGCATAATATATGTGGACTATGATAAATGCATGGGTTGTCGCTACTGTGTGATAGCCTGCCCCTACCAGCACCGAACCTTTCTCTCCGATAGTAACAAGGGCTATCATCCTGAGGAGGGGCTCACCGAGTTAGAGGTTATGACCCGGCGGCTATACCCGCTGCAAGAGGGCACGGTCGTTAAGTGCAACTTCTGCATGGAAAGGGTGAGCGAGGGCTTAATGAGGGGGTTGAAGCCTGGCGTTGACCGGGAGGCAACACCGGTCTGTGTTATTAACTGCCCAGCCAACGCCAGATATTTCGGCGACCTGGATGACCCAAGCAGTGAGGTGGCAAGTCTAGTAAAGGTGAAGAAGGGAACCACACTTCACCACGAATACGGGACTGACCCCTCAGTCTATTATTTGAACTACTAGGGGATAGACAAAGGAATTGGCTAGGCCACGTGCAACGCCCGGTGTTCCACATCCATTCACGCCACACTGAATTCCCGAACCTGACAGGGAAAGAGGCACCAGTCAGGGTGAGCGTCTGTTATCTCCCGCCGTTTCAGGCAGTCTCACTGGCGGGGCTCTCATCCGGCTCAGAACCTGCATCACCACAGCCACAATAACCGCCGCCAAGCCCACTAAATCTGTGCTCATCGTGGGTGAAATTAGCAGGATTCCCCCGCCAAGAAACAAGACCGTTTCTAACAGGTTCAATGACTTTAAGAAGTGTCTGGATGCACCGATAGCTATGGCAGATATTCCCGCCAGGCTTGCCGTCATTGCCAGTGCTATCTCCCCCGGGCTGCCCATCAATAGCAAAGCCGGTCTGTACACAAACATGAAGGGTACGAGATAGGTGGCAATACCGAGGCGCATTGCCGCCCATCCCGTTTTCCATGTATCCGAGCCACTTATGGCACAGGCCACGTAAACGGCAACACATACCGGTGGAGTGATGAACGAGGTCAATCCATACCACAGCACAAAGAGATGAGATGGCAGTATATCGACTCCCATCTTGAGCAGGGCAGGGGCGGTCAGTACCACCATCATGATATACAGAGGTATCGACCCCAGCCCCATGCCCAAGATATAGCAGGCGCCTGCGGTCAGTACCAGCAGAACTAGCTGATGTCCCGCAGATATGTCAATAAGGATGCCAGATAGCTTGATCCCGAGGGCTGTCTGCGTAACCGAGCCGATAATAACCCCTACCAGAGCACAGACTATAGCCGGCATAACGAATAACCGAGCCCCCTGGTCTAAAGAGTTGACTATCTTCCGAGGTCCAAGCCGTGCCCGCTTAGAAAACAGGGTCACTAAGAAAAGTATTACAATGGCATATAGCCCCGACATCTCGGGAGAGTACTTAAGGCCTATCAAAATGACAAGAAGCCCGGCCAAGGGAATCAAGTAAAACCACCCTTCCCTCATCGTCTGCCAGAAAGAAGGTATCTGTTCACGCGGCAAACCTTCGAGCCCCGTCTTAGCCGCTTCCATATCAACTTGAATGAACAGCCCAACATAATAAAGAACGGCGGGCAAAATGCTGACGATAACCAACTGCCAGTATGGAATCCCGGTTACATCAGCCATCACGAAGACTACCATCCCCATCACTGGCGGCACGATTTGTCCCCCATTGCTGGCGACAGTTTCTACCGCCCCGGCGAAATGCGGTTTATAGCCAATATTTTTCATCATCGGGATGGTAATGCTCCCGGTGGCGGCCACATTGGCTGAGACCGACCCACTCAAGGTGCCAAAAAAGCTGCTGGCAACAACAGCTACTTTGGCTGGCCCCCCCCGTACCCGGCCCATGACCGAAAGCGCCAGGTTGAGAAAGAAATCACCAGCTCCGGAAACCAGAAGAAACTGGCTGAGTATAACAAAGATAATGATGATGCTGGAAGCGGCGCCATAGGCTACGCCGAAGATACCCAGGTCCAGGTTTGTGTATAGGTAGGAAGCGAACGACGGTAAAGCAAAAGACTTACCACCAAGGATACCAGGTATGTAGCTTTGCAGGAGCGGATATAAGAAGAACATCACTGCTATGGCCACGATAGCTATGCCGGTAGTTCGCCTCACTGCTTCCAAGGTCGCTATCAGCAGTGGAAGGAAAGCGATAAGGGCTGGCAAATACTCAAAGCGAGTGTGCATGTCTATCAGTTGCTCGGCAAACAGCAGCATGTAAATGCAGGGACCGAACCCCAGTATCAGGAACACTACATCAGACCAGCCTAACCTATCTTTAGCCCCCTGCTTGGTTGCCGGGTATAGTAAGAAGACTAAAAGGAATACCAGCGCCAGGCTGCCGCCGCGGTAAGGGAGAAGGAACAGATAAACACCTACCCTGGCGGCGACACCAGAGATGAAGAAGAAATGATATAATGCCGTCAGAATGGCTACCCCGGTTACAAGCTGGGCCATTCTCCCCTTATATTGTCTCATCAGCCAATATTCCCCAAGAACTGCCCTATTTGCTGGCTATCCTACAACAATCTGCGCTTCCCTCTGCGGAGGAGGCCTTACCTGCACTGAGGCAGGCAAGGCCTCCCTGCATCTGTGATAAGAAGAGCACTCTTCGCCAAGCCGCTCGGCTCCTCGCTTATCTCTTCTCGCCCCATTTCTGCAGGATATCCTTCTGGAACTTATCAAGCTCCGGGGTCCACACTCCCTTATCCTTAAAGTACTGCACGGCACCAGCGTGGAACGGAATAACAGGCGTGGCAACCGCATTCTCTAGGGTCATTTCTGTGCGACATGTAGGATGAACCAGTTCAAAACCTGCTCTATATTCATCATCGTAGCAGTACTTCATTAGTTGATAGACAAAATCATCGGGAGTATCTCTATTGGCATAAAATCCCATCGGTGTCTTGACCGTAGGCACGTCCTCGTCCACACCCTTATACATACCGGCCGGAATTTTGCTGGGCCGCATCCAGGCCCACTTGTCGGTCACCCTATTTATTGCCTCCTGACTCAGCGGCAGGAAAACGATGTCATTAGTCGTGCACATCTCCTGAATAAACGCCATGTCATAGGGCGACAGGTTTGCACCGGCATCGGCAGTCCTGTTGCCAACATTGCTACAAGCTTCGGGGGCCCGTCCATAGGCACCGATGATAACGTCGTTCTCGCTCAGCCCGTAGGCAGCCAGCAATTCCTTTATCACCCAGAGGTAATAGGAAACACCCTTGTACTCGGCCGAAAACTTCTTGCCTTTGAGATCGGCGAGTGACGTTATCCCGCTTCCCTTTAAGGCGAAAATATTCCAGTGCAGATCAGAGGTGGCCATCATCATGCGGACAGGCTGTGGGCCCGCCTCAGTGAAAGCCTCCTCACCTTTCAGCGCCTGGTCAGCAGTAACCACGGCACCAAGACCGGCGGCGTACTCCCCGGTACCGATCCCCAACATACTCTCCTCAGAGGTAGAAGTCACCGGTGTCCCGCGAATCCCGAACTCCTTTCTCAGAAGGTCAGACCAGTAGGCCTCTATGAGATAGTGTGAAGCAGTCGCAGATGGGCCACCGGCCAAGGCTATGTCCTTGGGCCAGGATTCGGGCCCCGTTGGCTTTCCTGCGCAACCACCAACGGCAACTGTTCCTGCCAGCAGCAACGCCAAGAATGCCATCAAACCAAACAAAACTTTTTTGTTCCTGATCATTGTACCTCCTTGCTCGACTTCACCTGTTTTTGAGCATCACCTATCCGGTTTAAGAGCACACGTTCATTTATCTTCACCTCCTAATCATAGGCCACCTGTAGCTCAATTTATTTTAGATTCACTCGCTGCGCCCAGATTCAATCTTTTTGCAGAATAATCAAAATAATAAACAATAAACCGTTGCTTGTCAACACCCACACGGCTCTATGCTGAATCTATTGGAAATGGAATAGAGTCGTCTCTGCCTTGACAAAGCGGCTGCACTGTGCTATTAGTTTTTTAGAGCGATTCTATTATGCTTTGGGAAAGATACCAGAGGGCATGACTTCTCGCCTTAGACTGAATGAGCCGGGGCTTAATCATATACGAACCGCCATCGCTTAACTTCACGCAGATAACCAGTTACCGAGGGTCGGTCTATTTTTGCCTGTAGGCTTCATGAAGGAGAGCTATCACGTAAAACGTGTCAGGAAATCCGAGCTAGAGTACCAGAGCGACTAAGGTGAGGAACACTAGAAATCAGAGCGACAGAAAGTAGGAGACATGGCAAAGAAGAAACAACCGGAAATCTATGAAGATGTTTGGATACCTACTATTTGCGGGCGGTGCTATTCCGGATGCGCAATACGCGTCCATCGCGTAAACGGGGTAGCGGTAAAGATAGAGGGTGAACCTAATAGCTTGATGGGAGGCGCTGGAGGAATATGCGGTAAGGGTGCCGCTGGGTTGCAGGTGCTTTATGACCCCAACCGGCTGAATAAGCCGCTGAGGAGGACAAACCCGGAGAAGGGCCTTCACGCCGATCCCAAATGGAAGGAAATCACCTGGGACGAAGCCCTCGACGAAATTGCGACCCGGCTCAAGAAAGTCCTTGACGATGACCCCAGGAAGGTTCTCTTCCAGTTCTCGACCATGCGGGGACCAACTCTGCCCAGGTTCTACATGTTCCTGACGACCTTTGGTGTACCAGCGTGGTTCAACGTATTCCGGGGCGGGAGCGGGCTTCATTGTGGAATGGGATCACATGAAATAGCCGGGCAGGTATTTAGCTCATGGTCAATCGTCCCTGATTTCAAATACTGCGACTATGCCATGTTCTTTGGTGGCAGCAAGGGGACGGCTGCCGGTCACTCAGCCATGATAACCGCCAGGCTCCGTGCTGAAGCCAGTGTCCGGGGCATGAGGTCTGTGGTCTTCGACCCAATGTGCAACTTCGCCGGCGGCAAAGCATCAGACTGGGTCCCCCTTCTTCCCGGCACAGACGGTGCCGTCATCCTCGCCATGTGCAATCTCATCATCAATGAACTGGGGATATACGATGCGGTATTCCTGAAGACCAAGACCAATGGCCCCTACCTCGTCGGACCGGATTTGAGATATGTAAGAGACAAAGCAACGAATAAGCCGCTGGTGTGGGATGTTAGCGAGGGTAAAGCGGTGCCTTACGACTATAGGAGTATCCCCGACTATGCCACTGCCCGTACTATTGATTATGCCCTCGAGGGTGAGTTTGAGGTCAATGGGATCAAGTGCCACCCGGCATTCCAGCTGGTCAGAGAGGACCTTAAGAAATGGACCCCAGAGAAAGCCAATGAGATCAGCACCGTCCCAGCAGATACGATTCGCCGGATTGCCAGCGAGTTTGCCCAGGCTGCCAGAGTCGGCAGTACCATTGTTATTGATGGCAAAGAGCTACCATTCAGGCCGGTTTCGGCAATCATCTTCCGCGGGGCGGAGGGGCACGAGAATTCCTACCACACCTGTGCCGCCGTGGCGCTACTTAACCTGATAGTGGGTGCCGCCGATGTGCCCGGTGGAACATTGGGGTGGCCAGCAAGGACTCTGGGCTTTCCCGGGACCGGCAAGATAAACTGGTCTCCGTATATGGGTATCGACGGTTTTATTGAAAGTCAGCATTTCGGCCCTGGTGGTGGGTACCGGCGATGCCAGGGGACGTGGCCCAAGAAGCCACCTGAGAATACCCACGAGGCATCAATGTCTGATTTGTTCCCGTTGGCTCCCTTAGCCGTCATCTGGGCCATGGGAGACCAGGAGGAGATATGGCAGAAGCTCGACGTCCCTTACCGGATAGAGATGATGATTGACTGGGGATGTAACTCGATAATGAACACCGCAAACTGGGAGACCGTCGAGCAGACCCTGAAGAGGATACCCTTCATCGTCGTTTGTGAGCTTTATTCAAACGAACTGGCTGAGGGCTTTGCCGACATACTACTGCCCGATACCTGCTATCTTGAGCAATCGAGCTGGATTGAGGGCACCCAGTTCAACTTCAACTATCCGTTTGGAATGGAGGACTGGCACTTTCACGTGTTTAATGCGGCAGTCGAGCCGAAAGCTGAGAGAAGAAGCTTTCAAGATGTCCTGCTTCAAATAACGCAGAGGATGGGACTGCAGGCTAAATATACTGAGGCTATCAATTCAGGATACGAACTTGATGAGGACCTGAGATTTAAGCCAGCGGATGTACCAGCTTGGTCTGAAGTATGTAGCCGGGCGGTACAGAACTTGTTTGGCCGGGAGCACGACTGGGAGTGGTTCAAGGAACACGGATTTATCCGGTGGCCGAAACAGGTGGAGGAGGCGTACTGGAGATACTTTGTTGATGCCAGAGCCGCCATCTACATGGAGTATATGGTGGACTTCGGGAAAAAGCTGGGGGAGATAAGTGAGCAGACAGGCCTTAACGTGGAACTTGAACAATACACCCCGTTCATTTCCTGGTTTCCATGCTCAATACACAAATCAGCCGCACCAGAATATGACATGTATTGCTTTTCCTATCGTGATATTCTGCATACCGGCACCGCCACTATGGAAGAGCCCTGGCTGGATGAGGCCAGCAGAATGAACCCCTATACCTATAACATCACCATGAATAGGGATGTTGCCGAAAAGAAGGGGATAAAGGATGGAGACATCATCGAGATAGAATCTGTTAAGGGTCGCAAGGCCCAGGGAATGGTCAAGCTGATGGAAGGGCAACACCCGCAGACGATAGGCATAGCCGCCTGTAGCGGGCATTGGGCGCGGGGTATGCCCATTGCCCGAGGCAAAGGGACCAACTTTGATGTGTTGCTGGAGCTGGATATGGAGCACCTTGATCCTACCTGTCTCAACATCGAAACCGCAGTTAAGGTTAAAGTGAGAAAGGTGAGGACAGGCTAAGAAAGGAGTGGGCAAGCTGTCATGACTAGATGGGGAATGGTCATAGACCTGAAAAGATGCATTGGTTGCTACAGCTGTGTGATATCGTGCAAGGCGGAGCATTTCCTCCCTCCTGGTATCTTCTGGAACAGGATACTCATAAGCGAAACCGGGAAATATCCAGCGGTGATCAAGCAGATGTACCCTGTTCTCTGTAACCACTGTAAAGAGGCGGCCTGCGTTAAGGCTTGTCCCACTGAAGCAACCACCAAGAGAGAAGATGGTATAGTGTCAATTGACTATGATAAGTGTGTCGGCTGCCGATACTGCTTGATAGCCTGCCCCTACCAGCAGCGAACATTCCATGCTGATGGCAAAAAGGAGTACTACCCGGGGCAGGGACTAACTGAACTAGAGACTATTGGCAAGGAGCTGTACCCTCTTCAGGCAGGGACTGTGGTGAAATGCAACTTCTGTATGGAGAGGCTTGACCAGGGTCTTCAGCGGGGGTTGAAGCCTGGTGTTGACCGAGAGGCAACCCCAGCCTGTGTGATTGCCTGTGCGCCCAAAGCGAGGACATTCGGTGATCTCGATGACCCCGGTAGCGAGGTCTCTAGATTAGTGAGAGAAAGGAAGGGCTTCCAGCTTCACCATGAGTTTGGCACCGACCCCTCGGTCTACTATGTCACTTAACTGAGAGAGCAAACAATGAGACTGTGTGAAATGCGGACTGCTTAGTCTGCTTATCCCATACTACAGGTATGCCAAAGAGAAAGACCGTGTCACGAAGTAATATCCGTAACGGGGGACGACTCCGTCCAAGCTGAACTGTCCGGTGATGAAAAGGAGATAATTCATGGTAGAGATCAAGTTCCACGGCACTGGCGGGCACGGGATAGTGGTTGCCACTAAGATTCTGGCAGACGCAGCCGCCAAGGGTGGGCACCATGCCCAAGCCTTCGCCTCCTACGGGGCAGCTAGGCGCGGGGGGAAGGTCGAAGGCTACGTCAGGGTCTCTGATGAACGGGTTCTCCTTCATTCCAAGGTGTATGAGCCAGACTATGCCATTATCATGGACGAGGGTCTGGCCGAGACTACTCTCCCATCGGTTGTCAAGGAAAACAGCATCATATTGATTAATAGCCCCCGGTCGCCGGACGCCTTTTCACCGCCAGGTAATCGCAGACTGGCTACTGTTGACGCCGACCGTATCGCTGCGGACAACGGGCTGCAATTGCCCAGCGGAATACGGATTATTAACACTACAATGCTAGGGGCTATTGCGGCACTGCTACCTGCCGTCAGCCCTGACCATCTCGCTGAAGCCATCGAGGAGAGCGGGATTTCTCAGCCCCAGAAGAATATCAAAGCTGCTCAGGAGGCCTACCGTAGAGTCAGAGCGCAACTTGCGGCTGCCATTACCCCAAAGGAGATCAAAGAAGAAGCACCCCAGGCTACTGTTGAGCGGCGCCCGTTGTGTAGAGCAGGGACATCTCCATGTGAGGCCAATTGCCCGGCGGGCGAAGGTATCGAAAGGACACTATCTTTAATCCAAAGCAACCGATTCGAAGAGGCACTGGCAAATATCATGATGGAGAACCCCTTTCCCGGGGTTTGTGGACGGGTGTGTTTTCACCCCTGCCAATCAAATTGTAACCGGGGTCAATACGATGAGGCGATAGCCATCAATGCGCTGGAGAGGGCAGCCTTCGATCACGCAGGGAAGTTATCGAGAAGACCGTTAATGAAAGAGAGGACGGGGAAAAAGGTGGCCATAATCGGGTCAGGCCCAGCGGGAATGGCCGGTGCCTATTTCCTGGCCCTATCCGGCCATGAGGTAACCGTATTTGAGGCATCGCCGGTCCCGGGTGGAATCCCCCGGATAGGAATCCCGGAATACCGTCTTCCCCGGCGTGTAGTTGATAAGGAGATGGAGCAGATTGTCGCGCTGGGCATTGATGTAAGGACGAACACGACCGTTGGGAAGGATGTTTCCTTTACCAGCATCGTAGAGGAATACGATGCCTGTTTCATTGCTATTGGTGCGCATAGATCCATGAGCTTGAGCATCCCGGGAGAAGATGGTGAAGGAGTAATCTTGGGACTGGAGGTGTTGAAGGAGGCTGCCCTGGGGGTGGAGCCGGTTCTTGGAGCGAGGGTAGCGGTGATTGGAGGTGGGAATGTGGCCATAGATGCGGCGAGGACAGCGAAGAGATCAGGTGCCCAGGAGGTAACAATTGTCTATCGCCGTTCTGTTAAGGAGATGCCCGCGTACCGGAAAGAGGTAGAGGCGGCTGAGTCGGAAGGAATAAAGATACTATATTTGACCATGCCGGTTCAGATTCATCGCCGTGGGAAGCGGATAGAGAAGTTGGAATGTATTAAGACAAGGTTAGGGAAGAAGGACAAGGATGGTCGGCGTAAGCCCGAGAGAATCGAAGGCACCAACTTTATGTTAGACGTAGATACCGTCATAGCAGCCGTGGGAGAAACGGTGGAAGCTCCCTTCTTACCTGACACGCTGGAAACGATCGACTCTTTAATCCGTGTGGATTACTTAGGTAGAACCTCGGTGCCCGGTATATATGCTGGCGGCGATGCCGCAACCCTTTCTCGGACGGTAACCGAAGCCATTGCCTCCGGCAAGAGAGCCGCCGTGGGCATAGATATCTTCCTGGGCAGCAAAGATGAAGAACCGATTGTCAAGGCTATTTCGAAGGGGGATAAAGGCGCAATCTCTATGGAAAGGTACCTGGCCGGAGATTACAGCACCAAAGATAGGTCGGTGGTTTCATTTTCCGATTTGAACCTTAACTACTTCGAGAAGCTACCTCGGGTTGAGCTACCGGAAGTCCCGGTTTCCGAACGAGTATCAAACTTCGGAGAGGTGGACTTAGGATTATCTCGAACCGAAGCGATAAGAGAGACTGAGCGGTGTTTCCACTGCGGGCATTGTAATCTTTGCGAGAACTGCTATATTTTCTGCCCTGACCTCGCCGTCACACTCGATGACAAGGGTCTTGCCTTTACCATCAACTACGATTTGTGTAAACGATGCGGCATATGTATCGAGGAGTGCCCTCGCCATGCAATATGCTGGGAAGAGGTTAGTCTGAAATGATAAAGGTTATTACCGGCAACGAAGCAGCAGCCTATGGCGCGCTATTATCCCGTCCCGATGTTATCTGTGCCTACCCCATTACGCCTCAGTCCCGTATCCCGGAGCTCCTTGCTGAGTTCCACGCGCAGGGAATTTTCAAAGGCAGGTTCGTAAACGCGGAATCTGAAATGGGGGCTATCAACTACGTGATGGGAGCCTCCGCGGGTGGGGTGAGGGTATTCACTGCCACCTCATCCCAAGGTTTAGCCTGGATGCACGAGGGACTCCACTTTATCGCAGGTTCCCGTTTGCCGATTGTAATGGTCGACGTAAACCGACCGATGGGAGCACCCTGGAATCTAACCTGCGACCAAATTGATAGTCTGTCACAAAGGGACACCGGATGGATGCAGTTCTACTGCGAATCAAACCAGGAGGTGCTGGACACGGTGATCCAAGCCTACAAGGTGTCTGAATCAGTGAGTCTGCCCTCCATGGTCTGCCTGGACGGGGTTTACCTCTCCTATGTTTCAGAGAGTGTTGATATCCCGGAGCAAGAGAAGGTGGACGCCTATCTTCCCCCATATCGACCCGCGTTCAAGATTCCGGGACGCAGTTTCAAATTGTATGAGAAGTTCCCACCGGAGAGCGGAGACTACAAAATAGGTGGCTGGGACTTCATGCAAACCTTGATGAGGGACAGGTATGAACTACATAAGCTTCAGGCTAAGTGTCTGGATGTTTTTACTCAGGCCAACGGGGAGTATCAAGCGCTCTTTGGTCGGGGATACCCTCCAATAGAGGAGTATAAATGCGAGGACGCCGAACTGGTCCTGGTTATGTCCGGAAGCGCTGTCGGCACCGGCAGACATGTCGTTGACAAATTGCGGGAACAGGGACATAGAATTGGCCTGGCCAAACTCAAGATGTTCCGTCCCTTTCCCAGGGAGCTGGTAAGAAGAGTCTTGTCCGGGAGAGACAGGATAGCCATCATTGAGCGGGACATCTCTCCAGGACAGGGTGGCATTTTCTTCCAGGAGACAAAGTGGGCACTCCAAGGGGTATCCAACAAGATGTACGGGTTCGTCTCTGGCCTGGGCGGAGCCGATATTACCCCCGAACTGGTTGAGAAGGCGGCGATGTTTGCTATGCAGAATGAGCCCAGAGAAGAGGTACTCTGGCTGGGATTGAGCAAGGAGGAGCCAAGCGATGACTATGACCGCAAGACCATCAAAATATCCTAAAGAAGAGTACATGTATCCACCGCAAGGCGGACACGGTGCCTGCGCCGGGTGCGGGTTACCGATGGTGCTACGATATCTGTTGAAAGTGCTTGGGGAGAAAATGGTTATTCTGGGTCTGCCAGGCTGCACCTCAAACTTGCTTAATGCACCACGATACATCCTCGCTGATAATGACTGGTCTATTCAAGAACTGTCTGTACCATTCGGATCAGGCGCAACCTGTGCCGCCGGTCTGAAAGCAGCACTTATTGCAAGAGGGGACAGCGAGACCCAGGTGGTAGCATTCACCGGAGACGGGGCAACCTTTGATATCGGTTTCCAGAGCCTGTCAGCATGTGCCGAGAGGAATGAAGACATCATATATGTTTGCTGTGATAATGAGGCATACCAAAATACCGGCAACCAGAGGAGTTCGGCCACGCCATTATGGGGAACAAGCACAACCACTCCGTCGCCTATGCCTAAAGCGGAGTCCAAAAAGGATATCATGCTGATAATGGCAGCACACGCAATTCCCTATGCCGCCAGCGGCACCGTTGCTTACCCTGATGACATGATGAGAAAGGTGCGGAAGGCTAAGGATGTTAAGGGGTTCAGATTCTTATATTTCTTGGCCCCGTGTCCAACAGGATGGCAACTCCCTTCGCATCTAACAGTCAAAGTATCACGGCTAGCGGTGGAAACAAAGATATTCCCGCTGCTCGAGATCAGAGACGGCACCAATTTTGCCATATCCAAGGAACCAAAGGGTATCCCGGTAGAGGAATATATCAGGATTCAAGGTAGATTCAGGCATTTTGCACCACAGCAGTTAGCCGACCTGCAAAAAACGGTAGACCAAAGGTGGGATTACCTGAAGTGGCTCGAAGCTTTCGGGAAGCGGACAGGGAGTAAGGAAATTAGGAATGACTAGTCGAAGGAAACAACTGACTGAAACTGCGGCACTCTACATTGACACAGCACCTGATGCGTGATAGACTCTGACTCAAAAAGTTCGCACCAAAATAACCAGAATAGGGAGGAAACCTATGAGCGAGTATTGCCCCTACACATACAAGGGCTATCCGGCCGGCCTTAAGTACCCCTGGACATTCCCCATGCCCTCGGAGCAGGAGCGTGACCGGAGGTGGCAGGCAATCAAGAGTTCAATGAAGAAGCACGGTTTTGATTGCATGATTGTGGGGGCGCCTTTTGGGTATATGCCTTCGACAAATCACTTATACTATGTTTCAAATTACGTGCCATTCGCCAACCGCGGTACCTTCCTGGTGTTTCCTCTGGATGGGGAGCCACAGCTCGGGGTGAACAACTGGCTAGGCCCACAGTTTGTGCATATTGCCACGGAGAGTTCATGGATCAAGGAGATCGTGGGCAGTCTACATCCTGTTCAGGATGTCGTGAGAAAGATCAAACAACTGAAGCTGGAAAATGGCAGACTGGGGATCGTGGGCTACAGGATGGGAGTAATTTCAGCGTCGGCCTATGATGCCTTGCGCCAGAGCTTGCCGTCTGCCGTCTTCGAGGACGCGACCGAGATGCTGACCGAAGCCATGAACGAGGTGTCTCGAACCAGCGAAGAGGAGCTGGCACTGTTGAAGAAGGCCTGTGAAATCATAGACCTGTCCTTCGAGGCCGTCGCCGGGGCGCTCAAGCCGGGAGTGAAGGAGTGTGAGCTCTGGGCCGCAGCCGAGTATGCGATCGTGAAGAACGGTGGCTGGTATCCCCATTTTATGCTGGCAACATCGGGGCCGAGACCGACTTTCCTGAGAGCGCCCGCCTCACACAACGTTATCGCGCCGGGGGATGTCGTCATGTTCGAAATAAATGTTAACTACGGTGGAGTCGCTCCCCAGATTTGCTACGCTCTTTCTCTGGGCCAGCCAGAAAGAGAGCTCGAGGAGATGTTCGACTTCTGCAAGGAACTCTACGACTATTCGCTGAGAGAGCTGGAGAAGCACAGGACCTTTATGGACATTGAACTGGACCTGGCTGACCGCATCCATGCCGCCGGCTACGAACCGATGACGCCCCAAATGCACCTGTACAATATGTGGAATGCTATGCCGATGGATAGCCCACCACAGCCGGGAGACTACTTTACCGTCCACCCGAACCTCTGTAACAAAGACTATACTGTCGGCGCCAAGTTTGGAGACGCCGTCCGCTTCACACGAGACGGTAGAATGGAAAGGCTGCATAAGACGCCGGCCAGACTGAACATTGTCTAATCGTTGGGAGGGCCGGCATGGGCAGGCTCTAAGAGCCGATAAACCTCATTGGCTATATAGCTAGAAGTCGAGCAAGAGTCAGCAAGGTTCGACTGTAACTTGTTCTGACCTTAATGGCTGCGCTAGCAGAGGGATTCGAACCACGCCCCCGGTTCTGAGGCGGCAAGTTTCAAAAGAATCAGGGTGTCAAGTCGCTCAGCAAACCGACACCCTGATTCTTTTGTTTTTCGGGCGGATTTAAAGTGATAACAACTCGAATTCGCTCAGACGGTACCGCGCCTCCTTCGTACGAGCAAGTATACGAACCAACCGATCGCCAAACAGCCAGCAGCAATGCATCCAGCAATCCACCAGTTGTTTAAGAAACTGCTTACAGGATTTGGAGCCGTAGCCTCTGACACATCTAAGGCAGCCCTATCCATAACAAGAGTTTCTGCAACAGGTGCGATAGCCGGGCCAACAATGAATGAGCCATATTTCTCATTATTGATGTCTACTGCATAAGTTGCTTCTATATCACGTGAGACTGTGAACATAACCACTTCTTCAGCGCCACCTGATAAGGTCAATTCCTGGCTATCTACCGGCTCATTCTCGATGGTTAGAGTAACAGTGTAGCTACCTTCAGCGTCCCCACTATTCCTCACAATGGCACTTATGGTGACATCCTCCATAGGTGTAACCTCTGAAGGGGTTATTTCCAGCTCACCAATCGTAAATGTCGCCGGCATTCCCAATGTAGTGAACACTTGCTCTTCAGATAGAGCCTCATTACCCGCCTTATCGACGGATATCGTCCTATAGGCGTAAGTCGTACCCGGAGCCAATGCAGACAATTGAATATGATGCTCCCGAACCAGATCCTCGTTTAGCACCAAGAATATTTGGCCGCCAGCCGAGTACTCTACCTTACTCGTGCTCTTCTCATGGGTTGTCCATGTTATATCCACGCCGCTCCTGGTAATGTTGGAAGCTGCAACCTTGGATATTCGAGGTGGCGACTTGTCGGGACCTCCTCCTCCGCCACCGCCACCACCTGGAACCGGAGCGGGTTCATCATCTCCCCCCTTGTACCCTTGATGCACCTGGAAATTGCCGCCGTCCAGAGGAAACGGGCCGAATGGTCCTGAGCCATCGAAAGAGTAGGTGATAGTATCAATTTCACCCGACTTGCCCTCTCCAAGATCGCTGATCGTTATTGTCGCCTCCATCTGATTGCCCCGGTTACTGGTAAATGTACCGGTAAAGGTGGCCGTGTTGTACGTGGAAGGAGGGGATTCAGCTTCATCGCCACCAAAGACCAGTGCGCTGAAGTCATTGTTGCAGTGCCACGATTCAGATCCCTTGTCGACCGTATGATCAACTATCTGGAACTGGCCAACAATCGTGTTGTCCGATAAGAAGCCCACGTTCCCGGCAAAGTTGAGTGCCACTTTCTTGCCATTCCCTCCGATGGTGTCCATGTTCAGGTGGCCACCGCCGGTTACAAAGTTTGCTACCCAGTTCTTGGTAACATCCACTGACGGGTCACCTTCGTCGAAAATGCCATTTCCATTCTGGTCTATCCACACACGGATGGTGTCTGTGCCATCACCACCATCGCCAGTATAGGTGAAACTCGCTGTCCCATCGGCCGAAGTCTCGATAGTCTCACCTTTGCCGGTGTTCGGACCGCTGATGACATCGAAGATCACCGGTACCCCTTCTATGTCCACATTAATATCAGCCAACACGGTATGGTCAGTCGTAATCGGGTTGGTCGCCGTCTCAGGTGACGCCGTTAGAAGATAGATAATTATGGTGGCATCATCGTCATCACTGGCGGGATTACCTTCATCATCGACACCGGTAGCGGTTACGACGTCGGTTATCTCATCACCGGCGCTACCGCTCACGGTCACGGTGAAGGAGCAGGTATAGCTATCACCGGGCTGTATCGTCTGGGGCAGGACACAGTCACCTTTTCCATCGAGGTCACCATAGATGTTATCGGTCAGTGATTGGATTTCTACCGGATCAGTGGCCACACTGTCGTTTACAATCTCCACAGTATAGGTGACATCGCCACCTTCCGGAACCAATTCATAGTTGGCGGTCTTGGTGACGCTGATCACCGGCTGGACATCGGTGACGGTGACGGTGGCGTCATCGTCATCACTGACGGGGTTGTCTTCATCATCGACACCGGCGGCGGTCACCACATTGGTTATCTCATAGCCGGCGTTACCGGACACATCACCGGTGAAGGACCCGGTATAGCTGTCGCCCGGCTGTATCACCACCGGCAGAGCCAAGGTGGTGTTATCGGCCAGCGTAAGGTCACCATAGACATCGTCAGTCAGCGATTGGATTTCTACCGGGTCAGTGGACACACTGTCGTTTACGATCTCCACGGTATAGGTCACGGTGGCCCCCGGTTCGGGCACTG
>CAZNSC010000001.1:26803-34211 GCA_964575695.1 uncultured Dehalococcoidales bacterium | reverse complement strand
GTAACGGTGGCATCATCGTCATCGCTGACGGGGTTATCTTCATCATCGACACCGGTGGCGGTCACCACATCGGTTATCTCGTCACCGGCATTACCGGACACATCACCGGTGAAGGACCCGGTATAGCTGTCGCCGGGCTGTATCACCACCGGCAGAGCCAAGGTGGTGTTATCGGCCAGCGTCAGGTCACCATAGACATCGTCAATAAGAGTGTTTATTGTGACCGGCACCTCAGACAAGTTCTCGATGGTACAAGTATAAGTGACAACTCCACCGGGTTCAGGCACCGAAACTGGATCGGCCACTTTGGTAACTTCTATTGCCGCCTGCCCGTGGACAGGCGAAGAGACACTGCCAAATCCGGCCAAAGCCGCCATGAGGAGGAAAAGGATTCCTGTGACAATACTCAACTTTCTCATGATTATTCTCCTTTCAGTATTTTGGTTATCGGTCTAAATCTATAACTAGTCTGTTTCTGCCACTAGTTTCTTTCTCCTGTATATAGTATATACCGGACTGTCTATAATAACGGTTTGAAATGGGGTAGGAGACGGGTAGGAAAAACGTATGAGTTCCAGTATGTGGTAGACAATGGTCACAAGGACTCCCACAGCAACAAATACACTAACGACGATACTGCACATTTCTTCTTCAAAAAAGAAACCGACCGAAAGGTCGGTTTCACCACTGGCTCCCTGCCACCCAGGTGACCACGTACAGATGGCAGTTCTATGCCCCCCCATCTTAATTTTGGGAAGTTTGCCTAGACCATCTCTTTCCTGCTCACATATAGTTAGTCGCTGTTTTTCTGGAAATCCCTCACCAATAAATTAACCGATTTCCTTTTCAATATTTAGTGCTTGCCATACTACAGATGTGAAAAGATTATGCTTGTAAGAAAATATGGTAGAATTTCTAAAGAGATGAAAGCTGATCCTGATGATCGTGAGGAACGCGAGCTATCTGAACGGCTGCAAAATGGCAATCCCAGAGCTGTGGAAGAGCTGTTTAATACCTATTTCCGTCAGGTATACTCGGTAATATTCCATGCGGTGGGCCGGGACCGTTCCGCCGCCGAGGATGTTACTCAGGAGACCTTCCTAAGCGCTGCCAGGTCAGTCGGCAATTATAAGGGAAAAAGTAAACCTTACACCTGGTTGCTGAGTATCGCTCACCACAAGATAGCTGACTACTACCGTAAGCTGGGACGGGAGCACCACTATGAGACCATCAGTTTGGAGTCCTCCGCCGGCACAAGAGATGAAATACCCGACGGCAGTGAGCCCACCCATAGCCATTTGGAGGCAGCCGAGGCGAAGGACATCGTCAGTCAGGCACTCGTCAAGCTACCGTATCACTATAGAGAGGTGCTCGTTTATAAATACGTCGAGGAAATGTCCGTAAAGGAGATAAGCCGGATAATGGGGCGGTCGCCCAAGTCGGTGGAGGCCTTACTGTCCCGAGCCCGCGATATTCTAAGAAGTGAGCTGGGCAAAATGAGTGAGGGATAACTGCTGGTTGAAACGACTAATAATAAGGGGATAACTTATGCTGGATTTCGATAAGGAGAAAGAATTAGGGAACATTATCAAAAACTCGTGTAATCCGGCGACTCCGTCACCCGATTTCCAGAGCCGATTGCATAAGTTGCTGATGTCTCAAGTTGCCCCGCGCCGTGCCCGGACAGCGAGACGGCTGTTGACGAATCCTGTGGCATGGGCTTCCGTGGCAGCGGCTATAGTCCTGTTAGTGCTCAGTCTCGCGCTTTTAGGTCATCCGGGCTGGTCACCAATATTGATTCCAGAGCCGGCCACGTCGCCGAGTGTATCTCCATATCCTTCTGCTAATCCATCTCCGGAACCTGTTCCGGCACCGTCGATACCCCCCTCTACCGGGCCGTCTGTAGAACCCTCACCAGAGCCTTCACCAGAACCCTCACCGGAGCCTTCGCCGGCACCATCACCAACACCACCGATACTGGCCAGCACCGGAATACTGGAAATCAGAGTGACCGACGCCCCGCCGAAACGGGATGTTTCCTCCATAGTGGTGACAGTGTCCGATACCCGGGTCTGGAAAGAAAATGAGGAAACCGAGAATGAAGGGGAATGGATAACCGTAGTCGAGGGGCCGGCATCGTTCAACCTGATAGATCTCAGGGAAAATGGTGTTGAGGAAATCCTGGGTAATACCGAGACGGATACTGGCCGCTACACCCGGATACGAATGTATGTAACCCTGGAAGAGGCCGTAGTGGACGGAATAACGGTAAATGAAGGCATAATATTCCCCAGTGAGGTATTGAAAATCACCGGCACCTTTGACATTGAAGAAAGCAAAACCACCATCCTCACCCTTGATTTCGACGCCGAAAAGTCTCTGGTATTCACCGGCGAGGGTAAGGTAATGTTCAAGCCGGTGGTTAAACTTCTGGTTACCGGGCCCGAGTAGTACAAACCGTAAACGGCTTCGCGAGGCCTATGCTTCTAGTCAAAATAGGAAACCAGGCGGGAAATCGGCAGTGAGTTCTTCTGCAATTACACCAGTCTACAGTTGGCCTTCTTCAGGACATTATGCCTTTTTTAGGCGTCCAGTTTAACCCCAGAAAGCAGGTCGGCCAAATCTATTTTAGCCTCCAGGATATTTATCCAAAGGTCACCCACTTTAGCCAGCCTTTCCGGAGTGCTCAGGATGGTGAAATCAGTGGGATAGACCTTATCAAGCTCATTCCAGCGCAGGGGGACGGAAACGCTGCCCTCCGCGCTGGGACGGGGCGAATATACGGAAGCCAGGGTCTTACCCCGCACATTCTGGTTGTAGTCCAGAAATACCTTGCCCGTACGCTGCTCCACAGCCCAGTCCAGTGTAATCTCGTCCGGGTGCTGCTGCATAAGGAAGCGGCTCACCGTTTCCGCTGCGGCATGAGTGCCGTGGAAGTCGAGCTGACGCAGGACCGGGACAAAGACATGCAGGCCAGTCCGCCCCGAGGTCTTCACGAATGAAGGAAGGGAGAGACTATCCAGGGTCTCCTTCACTTTCCGGGCTACCTGGCAGGTCTTGCTGAAGGCGGCCCGGTTTAGCTCCGGTTCTGCCCCGGTGGCTTCCTTGCCGGAATATATGTACGGGTCAATATCAAATACTATGAAATCGGGATAGCCGGCACAGAAATCAGCCTCCTGGGCACTGGCAATCGCCCTAAAATCAGGCCCTGGCTTTACCCGGGAAAACCAGGTATGGAGTTCAATATCGGCTATCTGCCCCAGCCAAAGCAAGGTGGCGAGGTTATTGCAGACCAGGTATTCCCGAGCGGGCGTATCATGAGAAGAAAGAGGCACGGTTTCAACAAACCCGGGTACAGGCTGATAGTGTTTCTGGAAAAAATGCTCGCCATAAATGCCAGCGGGATAACGACTCAGGGTAAGCGGTCTATCCCGGAGGTGAGGCAGCAAATAGGGCGATACCAGTGCCAGATAGGTGATAAGGTCGCGCTTGGTGAGCGCTCTGCTTTTGCCAAACGCAGGCCATAGCTCTTTATCAAGATTGCTCAGTAACACTCTCTGCCCTTCGACCTCGATGACGAAGCCGTTTTTAGGCCTAGCCAGCTGCTCCATGACATCCTTTAGGGTATCGGCCCCAACCGCAGAGGCTGTTTCCAGAGATTTACCGCCCGTGTCTACGACCCTGGCAGAACGGACGGAGGCGGCCGGTTTATCATCACGCACTCTGAGAAACACCGGCGTCCGCAGGCGCCCGTCCCGGGTCCATTCGGAGAATTTTACCTCTACAACCAGTTCCGGTTTTACCCAGGTTACCCCGGCAGCCGGCTCAGGTTTCGTGGAGAAGGGACTTTGCCTAATGCGGATTTTGTCTAGCTGTTTCTTCAGCGCTAACAAAGTGTCGTTATCAAGACCGCTGCCCACATTGCCGGCGTACTGTAGATTTTTTTCATCATTGTAGTAGCCGAGCAGCAGAGCTCCGAATGTTTTAGCCCGCTTGCCTGTGCCCCGGGTAAATCCTCCGACCACGAAATCTTCACTGTTGACCTCTTTAATCTTGAGCCAGCTATCGGAGCGTTTCCCCGGTTCATAAATACTGTCCCGCCGTTTGGCGATGACGCCTTCAAGACCGTTCTCGATTGCGGCGCGGTAGACGGCCTGGCCGTCGGCGGCGAAGTATTCAACGAGACGTATATCCTGGCTGGTTTCAAGCACACTGCGAAGGAATTTCTTCCTCTGTTTCAGGGATACCCCTCTCAGGTCATAGCCATCCAGGTACAGGATGTCAAAGACGTAGTAGATGATGGCTGATGGCGGCTCTGTCTGGTCACTCTTAATCCTGTTTATTGTCTTCAGGTAGCCCTGGAGGCACTGGAAGCACAACCTGCCCCTGGCATCGAGGGCGATAATTTCGCCATCGAGTACAAGCTGTGAAGCTGGCTGGCGTTCCAAGCCCTCGGTCAGGGTGGGATAATGCTCGGTGACCTTAAGCCCGCGCCTGGACCGCAGCCAGACTTTGCCATTATTGATAAACGCCAGAGTGCGGAAACCGTCCAGCTTCGGCTCGAAGAGCCACCGCTCGTCTGAGAACGGGGCATCAGCGGGCGATGCCAGCATGGGAGACAGCTCTGAAGGAAACGCCGCTCTTACGGCACCAACAGCGTTACCGGGTGTGGCCGCGACCGGCCCCTTGCTGGATGGCAGATGTCCCGCTCTGAGATCGTCGACGGTCAGTCCCGACATGACCGAGGCTTCTTCTTCCAGGATGCCGCGGTCCGGGGAGGCATGCTTGTCCTCGTGTTTTATCAGCAGCCAGTTCTTATCACTGCGCTTCATCTTGACCAGCGTCCAGGAGCCCTTGAGTTTCTCACCTCTGAGGTGGATGGATATTTTCCCGTTGGCCAGTCCTTCTCTCACCCTTTCTTCGGCCCGGGCCCGGTCACCAAAGGAAAACTCCCCGTTTTCATCTGGGGAATAAGTGCCCCGGTCCCAGACAATCACCTGCCCCGCACCGTACTGTCCCCGGGGAATAGTGCCTTCAAAACCGGAGTAATCCAGCGGGTGGTCGTCCACCATCACCGCCAGGCGCTTGGCGTCCGGGTCGTAAGACGGGCCTTTGGATATCGCCCATGATTTGAGTACCCCGTCCACTTCGAGTCTGAAATCGTAGTGCAGCTGCCGGGCGGCGTGTTTCTGGACGACGAAGGTTAGGGGCCCTTCGCCGGCAGGCTCCTGTTCAGCCGCGGGTTCTGGAGTGCGCTCAAAATCTCTTCTGCCTTTGTACTCCTGAAGCATGATTTAATTATAGCCCTACAATAAAGGGATGACCACCCTGTCTGAGGTTGAACGCACACGAGCGATGAATTAGAATACTTTAATAGCCAGGGGGAAACATGTCAAATATTCTAATCGGCACATCATCATGGGCAGACCGCTCTCTAGTGGAAAGCGGCCTGTTTTATCCCCCGGAGGCCAAAACTCCTGCCAGCAGGCTGCGCTACTACTCCGAGAGATTCCCCATCGCCGAGATAGATTCCAGCTACCACTATTTCCCCACGCGTCAGAACATGACTTTATGGCTGGAAAATACACCCCCCGGTTTTGTTTTTGATATCCGGGCTTTCAGCCTCTTTACCGGACACCCTGCTCCACCCCACTCACTTCCGAAGTCAATTCGGGACGAGCATGAGGAACTGGCAAGCTACAAAGGCAATCTCTATCTGCATCATCTTCCGGATGTTGTAGCTGACCGGCTCTGGGAAATCTTCGCCTCGTACGCCAGAGCAGTAGAGTCGGCCGGCAAGCTTGGAGTGATATTGTTCCAGTTTCCTCCCTGGTTCCACTCTAACAGGGAAAATTTCGATTACTTGATTGCCTGCCAGGAGCGCTTTCCTGAGCATCAACTGGCGGTGGAGTTCCGCACCAGCGACTGGCTCTCCGGAGATAACCTGGGGGAAACCCTGGCTTTCCTGCGCCGGCACAAGCTTGCCCTGGTGTGCGTGGATGAACCCCAGGGGATGAAGACCAGCGTTCCGCCGGTGGCTGAGGTTACTTCATCAGTGGGCATGGTACGTTTCCACGGCCGGAATGCCGAAAACTGGGAGAAAAAAGGAATCCCGGCACAAGAGCGTTTCAATTACCTCTACAGTAGAGATGAACTGAAGACCTGGGTGCCGGATATACGGCAGATGGCGGAGCAGGCGGATAAGCTCCATATCATCTTCAAGAACAAGTCCCAGGATTTCCCGGTCAGGAATGCCCGGGAATTTGCAGAGATGCTAGGATAGTCTGCCTGCGGTCATCCTTTGCTTGCCGCAGCCACACTCGCTTTGAGAGCTTTCATCAGGTCCTCTATCTCTACCTTTGGTATTTCCGGGGCCTTGATTTCCACTCCTTTCAGCTTAGCTTCGACCATCTCCTGAAGTGCTATTGAGTATTCATCGCGGTATTCGTCTGGTTTGAAACTGGTGGTCATCACTTCGACCAGTCTTGAGGCCATTTCAAGCTCGTCAGCGGAGAGTTTTGGTTCCGGCGAGACTGACTCGTCGGCGGACAGAATATCCTGTTTGTAGTGGAGGGTGTGCAGCATCATGATTTTATCCAGAGGACGCAAGCAGCAGAGGTGCTCCTTCCTCTGGAAAGCGACCTTGGCGATACCGACCAGCCCTGTTTTCTCCAGAGTCGTTTTGAGCAGGTAAAACGGCTTCACTCCAAGTTCCTCAGGTTCCAGATAGTGGCTACCACTGTAGTATATGGTATCAATCTCTTTCGCGTTAACAAAACCAACGATATCGATGCTATGCGTGGTCCTTACCGGCACCTTATTAAAATCATCTTCCTCAAAGACAACATACTGGTCCTTACTGTACTCATATCCCCGCACCGTCTCCTTGGCGCTGAAGTATTCATCATCTTCAGCGCAGTAGAGTACCTGCCTGGGGCGGGTAAGGCATTTTTTATGCAGGTAGTGAAAGCTCGGCGTTTTACTCTCGGTGGCTACAGACATATTTACCGGTATGGCTACCATTCCAAAACTAATTACCCCTTTCCAGAACGCTCTAGGCATGTTATGCTCCTTTAATTAACTGGACTGACATTAATCCATAGCACGGCCAGTGTTAGGCAGATGAAGTGAGTAACCTCCTGAAACAATGGCTACGGCACTGCCCTATAACCACACAGTTGACATGCTCCCCAGCGTCGAATCAACCACGGATAAGAACAATTTATCAAGCGGGCTATTAAATAGTCATAAAACTATTGCTTTTGGTGTTACAAAACCATAACATTTTGGCCAAAATAAATCCCGGCCTAAATCTAACGGGGTTATTGCCCTGCAAGGTATGCGGCGGGTTGTACTCCCCCTAATCCCAGCTAGTGGTGTTGTGGCACTGGTCACAGTTCTCACCAAA
>CAZNSC010000001.1:0-26703 GCA_964575695.1 uncultured Dehalococcoidales bacterium | reverse complement strand
CCCGCCGTTGTGCTCGTCGTCCTGGCTGTGGCAGGAATAGCAGTCCTGCGGGGTGCCGGCATAAACGCCACCCTGGTGACAGGAATTACAGGCAACAGTGGTGTGGCTCCCCGTCAGCGGGAAATCGGTGAGCGAATGGTCTAACTCCGCCTGACTCCAGTCGGTGGTGTTGTGGCACTGGTCACAGTCCTCACCAAACCCGCCGTTGTGCTCGTCGTCCTGGCTGTGGCAGGAATAGCAGTCCTGCGGGGTGTCGGCATAGAGGTCGTCAGCATGGCAGTCAGTGCAAGCCGCGTCTTTATGACTCCCGGTCAGGTGGTAGTCGGTCTGATCATGGTCTATGTACAGGCGGCTCCAGTCATCAACGCTGTGACAGGTAGCGCAGTCCTCACCGGCGGAACCCTCGTGCTCGTCGTCCTGGCTGTGGCAGGAGTAGCAGTCCTGGGGAGCATCCTTAAGTGCGGCGATCGTCCGCGCCTCCTGATGACACTCAGCACAGTCGAGAGGCCCGTGTTTACCCTCAAGAGGGAAGGGCGTAAGGTTGTGGTCAAAATCGGCGCCATAAGTATCGATGCCATCATGGCATTCCAGACAGTCCTCACCAAAATTATCGAGGTGGCTCTGCGTGAAGACCGCGTCGATCTCCCGATGACACGTTTCGCAGGTACTCAGTTCAAAGTTGTCCAAGCCTAGCGAGTGGCAGTCGCTACAGGTGAAAGGAAGTCCATCATCGCGGGTCTGATGCCCTTTGGTGGAGAAACTGCCGTAGTCATCGGCAAAATGCTCCGCCTCCACGAGCGTCAGGGTCCCGGTGGAACCCTGGTGTTCGGTATGACAGTCTCTCAGGCAGGTCACCTGGTCGCCAGCAGGCATTATCATGCTATGGAGCTCGTGGGGGCTCTTGAGTTCCTCCGCCACGTCACTGTGGCAATCCAGGCAGAGGTCGGCCAGTCTCTCACTTTTAAGTGGGTCAGGGTGGCAGGAATCGCATTGCCGGGTGAGATCGGCATGAGAAAACACGCCACCAAGTGGAGTCAGCCCTGGCTGATTATTTAAAGGGCCCGGACTAAACAAGGTGCCTCCGCTAGCAATAGCTATCGCGGCCACAACTGCGTACACAACAGCAACAGCCAGAAGACTCGTGCCAAAGCGTCCTAATAACTTGTGCACTGTATACCTCGTCTAAAATCAGCCAGGCGTAGCGAAATAGAGGGCTACACCGACGTGAGTAAACGCGGCCGTGAAAAGGGCGATCCCGATAGGCACATGGGCCGAGTGCCACGCGGCCAACAGCCGCCGCGTTTTGGCCAGAGACGCCATCTGGTAGCGGAGTCCCCAGCGACGCATGAGCAGCCTTTGCAGTTCTCCTGTCTCGCGGTGCCCGGTTCCCAGGAGCCGCCGTTTTTCACGAGACCACAGCCGTCGATAACTCAATTCCTGAAAGATACCCCCTGATACCAGCGCCCACACGCTTGGAGAAGACACCGGCAGGCTAAGCACCCGATAGGGTAGGCTGCGACTTGCCTCTGGGTTAGCGGCCAGCCAGGTCTGCAGACTCGCCTCGTTAGCGGTAACCTGGGATTCAAGGTCTTTGCCCCCCAACTCCACTCCATTTGCAGCGTGCGGTATCGAGGTATATATGTATCGCCCGATGAATCCGCTGATAACGATCACAAACATAAGCAGGGTGGTCGCTCCGGCCAGGCCATTGAACTTCCAAGCTGAGTGAAGCAGCACCATGTAAGGGCCAACAAGCCCGGTGACAATGTGGAATCTGAGCCATGATGCCATGCTTCCCCAATGTGCTGCTCGACGGGACCGTTTACGGAGAGAGTAAAGCGTTTCGGTCATCAGCATGAGCAAAAAACCAATCACGCCCAGTAAGTGTCCAAACAGATCGCCCGACTCTGGAGTTGTCTCACGACTGATCGCCACAACACCGTAGATCAGCGTAACGGCAATCATGATCAGCAGCGCGTACCAAAGCTCAGGACCACGACGGCTCATGCTGCCGACTCCCGTTACGCCAAAATTCATCTATTACTCGCACCAGATCGGTATCATCGTCTAGCAGAAGATCACGAATGGTCGTTATGTTTACCCTGTTAGCAATCAGATGGCACAGAATACGGGAGAGTGTCTGGTCCCCCATTACAAGCGCTCCCAGTATATTCTCTTCCCCGATGATGACCCGGAGGCGGCGGGCATCAGAATCTGCTCGGACACCAAAGCCATCCCTCCACTGCCGCCATGTCTCGCTATCACCCCGGGCAATACTCAGCAGGTCCCCGCCTGTACCTCGCCCGACACTGCCGATAATGGTCGTAATCAGACCCGCCAGGCAGGTGACGTTAAACGGCACACCTTGGTGGTACACCGTCTTGATACCAGCCATATTCAAGCCCGCGACGTGCCCTTGGATGACTGCCATCCCCCACAACGAATTAAGAACGGTCTTACCGACGATAGGGTCAAAAACCTGGGCGACATCGCCAGCGGCAAAAACATTGGAGGCACTGGTTTCCATGTGCTCGTCGGTCAAGATGCCGCGGTCCGTTTCCAGCCCAGATGCTTGGGCCAGGTCCAAGCGTGGCCGCACGCCTACGGCAACGGCGACGATATCAGCTTGAATTTGCCGCCCATCTTCCGTCTGGACCCCAGCGGCACGGCCACCCCTGCCTATGATTTGTGATAAGCTCGTGTGATAATGGAGATGCACGCCTTCGTCTTTCAGACGTTGCTCAACGATTCGTGACTCGGCTTGGTCAAGGACATCCCTCCAGTAGCGATCACCCCTGAGGAAGTAGTGAGTCTTCACTCCTCGAGATACGAACGCCTCGACAATCTCCAAGGCCGTAATTCCACCTCCAATTACCACGGCGGTTTTTCCACGGCGGGCTAGTTCACGCATCATCCGGGCATCATGCATGTTGTCCAATTTGAGAACACCCTTCAGGTCTGCTCCAGGAACTGTTAACCTGATAGCCGCTGAGCCGGTGGCTATCAATAGACTGTCGTAGGTACGGCTGGTGCCGTCGTCTGTGACCACCCGTTGCGATTTCGGATCGATCTTGACTGCCTTGGCCGTTACCCGCTGAAATGGCTTGCCCTGTCGCAGAAACAGCTGGCGTTCGGTAACCTCCCCGGTCAAGTAGTATGCCAAGCCTGGACGGGAGTAGAATCCGTATGGCTCCTCACCTATAAGGAGAAGGTGATCGCTTGGACACTGGTCGCGGATAACCTCAGCGGCGCTGATAGCCGCCGGGCCAGTTCCTATGATAATGTACCGAAGAACCATTATATATCCTTTATCTATATATCCTTCCTGGTAGTAATCGGGGCTTACAAGAGGCGCGTATTCTCAAAACGTAGTACACCTCGGGGGCACCGGGCCGCACACTGGCCACAACCGAGACATCGGGAATCGCTTATCGGTTTGCCCCGCCAGACCTCATAGCGCACATCGATGCCTGCCGGGCAGCTGTAGGAGCAAATCCCGCACTGGACACACCGTGTCCTGTCCGTCGCCAGCCAATCACTCCCCATTACTTCACGGCGGCCAGGAAACCGCCTCGATAGCTCTTGCATACTCATTATCTTAGCCCGTGTGAATGCTTATCCAGTCCCTGTTGACACTTTGCCGCCACTTATTTTGTCTAAAGCTAACACCCAGTCACCGGCTTGTAAATAGTTTAAAAGTACCAGAAGCTCCGTGTTGAGAGACACGATTCTTAGACGTCACGCTAGTAACTGACGTCCAAGTGAGTTTATATTCAACTAATGTCCGCCAATCTCTCCCCAGTCTTGCTCCTCACTTTCCAGTTCCACTTCAATTTCCTGGGCAAGGGGTGAGCCATCGCCTTGTGCCACATACTTAGTCCGTTCCCCTAAGTTACCGGCGATCTCGGTGTCCGGGCCGATAATAACCTTTTTGTCCTCTATTAATAAAGACATCGAAAATCGGATTTTTGTTACAAGTTTTTCACTGAAGACTTCAGCACCTGATATCGAGGGTGATTATCCGGTGTCACTTTCTGGTGCTGGTGATTTTCAGACACCCACGGAGAATAGTGTAAAGCTGAATTCTCAAGACTGGCTAAGAAGTCTGGTGTTGCCAGGCTTCATGCCCATCTTTGCCGCCATACCTTTGCCACCCGATTCCTGATAAATGGCGGTGACGTATTCACCTTGCAGCAAATATTGGGGCACTCTACACCGGAGATGGTCAGCATTCTGGCCCCGGTCTATTCCCATCAGGCAATTTATGCTTTCTAAGCCGAGCAATGTCAATCTGAGCTCAGACCGGGTGTAACGCGAGCTTCTACTTTTTGTGTCCAATCCCTTAAGAGGATGATACTCAATTCTTTGCCTATTCTATCTGCCTGTAAGAGCTTGTGGATATCATCCACAGTATTTATCGTCTGCTCGGCCATTGAGATGATTACATCCCCCTCTTTCAATCCGGCGTTCTCCGCCGGACTCCCCTTTGCAACGTTCATCACATGGACACCGGTTTCCTGGGGCAAGTTAAAGTACCTGATTACCCGAGCCGGGAGAGGTACCGTCTGACCACTGATTCCGAGGAACCCTCTAGTAATCTTACCTTCTCTCAGCAAAAGAGTGACAACCCACCGCATAGTGTTTACCGGTATGGCAAAGCATATCCCCTGCGCGTATTGGATAATAGCAGTGTTGATGCCTATTACCCGGCCTTCCGAATTGACCAGAGGTCCACCACTACTCCCCGGATTTAGGGCGGCGTCAGTCTGGATTACGTTTTCTATCAGTCGTCCCGTACGACTACGCAGAGCCCTGCCTAAGGCACTGATTATCCCCGCTGTAACTGTGTTCTGAAATCCGTAGGGGTTACCAATGGCGATAGCTATCTGTCCGACTTGTAGCTTATCCGAGTCTCCAAGATTGGCAGCAGGGAGCTTACTATCCGGCAATAACCTCAATAGGGCAAGGTCAGTTGCCTTATCCTGGCCTATTATATCAGCCTGGGATGTTGAACCATCTGCCAGTGATACGTGAATGGCGGCGGCGTTCTCCACCACATGGCTATTGGTGACTATGTATCCGTCCGGAGCGATGATTACCCCCGAACCACTCCCCTCCGCCGTCCGTTGAGATCGGCTATGACTATCGCTTCCCCGTCGAACATGGACATGAACTACGCAGGACCCAACCTCTTTTACTACGTCAACAACGGTCTGCGAATAAGCGTCGAGGAGATGTCTATCCCCTGCAGCCTGTGGGGTCGATTTGCTATCCCCTCGAACAGTAGATGAGCCAGGAAAGGCTATTTCAAATTCCCGTGTGTCCATGATAATTTGACCTGCCCCCGATAGTGATACCACTTGTTAAGTCGTTACCGCACTTAGCATAGCCTCAGGAACTGGAGGCCGATATCCCAAAGAGCTGTGCGGACGTACCTGATTATATTCCCTTCTCCATTGCTCTATCAAGACTTTAGCTTCTTCAAGAATCGTGAAGATTTCCCGGTTCAAAAGCTCATCCCGTAGCTTACCATTAAATGACTCGATGTATCCATTCTCCCAGGGGCTACCGGCCTGAGCCGGATACGCGAACCATCATTTAACCATAACCTGCTCCTCTTAGGTTGAGTAGGCGCATCAACTACCCAACCGCATAACACGGTAAGTTAACATTACAGGTCATTCTGTAGTAGAATCTATCAGTGCGAATTCCGCTCATTGCAGGCGCTGGCCATCCCGGGTACATTCAGAGGACATATCCGTGTCATCACTTATGAAACTCAAAGAGAAGGTATTCTACGGTTGGGTGTTGACAATTGACGGTCTTGTTATACTGGCATCCACTCTCGGTGTTCGCCAGTCCTTCGGAGTGTTTTTCAAATCCATTGAACTTGAATTCAGCCTGGGCCGGGGAGCAACCTCGAGCATATACTCCATCTACATGATACTCTGCGCCGCTACGGCTATCCTGGGAGGATGGATTTTGGACAGGTATGGCCCCCGCATAGCCGCCATTTCAGCCGGCCTTTTTACCGGATTGAGTCTGGTACTGACAGCCAGTGCTGGCTCTGCCTGGCAATTGTTCATCAGCTATAGTCTGTTATTAGCTTTAGGGACAGGTGCCGTCTTTACCATTGTAACCTCGACTGTCTCCAAATGGTTTATTAAGAACCGGAGATTTGCTCTCGGCATCACCCAGTCGGGAGGGTCACTGGGAGTAGTTATCATCGCTCCCGTGGCCACCTACCTCATCGTCAACTTTGACTGGCGCACCGCATTCATGATTATGGGGGCAGCCATTTTTATAATTGTAACTTCCGCGTCACTGCTACTAAGAAGGGACCCAGCCGACAGCGGGCTCATGCCTGACGGGGCGCCAGTAGGAGCAGGAGCAAGCCACCAACAAAATACAACTGGCCAGGCCAATACCTCAGACCTTACATTGTCTGAAGCCTTTAGAACCAGCGACTTTTGGTTTCTGGGCATTATCTGGCTGTTTTCTGCATTAAGCTCATACCTGATAACCACCCACACCGTGCCCCACGCTATTGACATAGGGATTTCACCAATCGATGCCGCCTTTGTTCTCAGCCTTATAACTGGAATAAGTATTCCCTCGCGGATGGTAATCGGCAAATTTTCGGACATTTTGGGAGGCAAGGCACTCGCCATGAGTTGCGCATTACTCCAGTCCCTGGCATTATTCTGGATAGCCCGAGCAAGCGACCTGTGGATGTTCTACATATTTGGTATCGCTTTCGGCATTTCTTGGGGAGGGTTGAATACCATAACTACCGCACTCGTTAGTGACATCTTCGGGATCCGTAACATCGGAACGATAATGGGAGTGATGTCCGCGGTCTGGTCAGGCGGAGCGGCTATCGGCTCTGCTCTGGGAGGATTCACTTTTGATATCACGGGCAACTATTTCACCGCTTTTATAACGGCGGCGATAGCGATGTTGATAGTGACCCTTCTACTCGCCCTCACCAACCGGAAACCAAAGGAGCATGCCAAAACAATAAGCTAGCGGATTGCGATATCGGATAGTTGCACGCCGCGTATTACTCACCTTCCCTTGAAATAGCAATGCACTATCGATTCAACAATATGACTGAATGTGACCCTCCGACTCGACCACCGTCTAAAAGTATAACACCCTGACCCAGGTTGAGGGGACTTAGTATTCCTAAGGATGCGGTTTCCGCGTTGCAGCAAACTGTTCGTCTCTTAACACCTGGATCTTTTCCGCGGTATATCCCAGAAGCTTGGTGAGGATTTCTTCAGTGTGCTGTCCTAGAGTAGGAGGGGCAAAATATTCGTCTTGATTGATGTTAGGCATCTTCACCGGGTTCCCCACCACTTTGATTTCACCGCTTAAGGGGTGCTCAAGGGACAAAATCATACCGCTATGAAGAACCTGAGGGTCAGTGACCACTTTATCTATAGTATTTACCGGAGCCGCGGCAATATCCTCAGCATAAAGAGCCTCCAGCCAGTCCTCGGCTTTCTTCTTGAGGAAATGCTCGGCCAGGATAGAATTTAGTTCTTCCCTGTGCTCCAATCTTGCTTCAGGAGTCGCAAATCTCGGGTCATCCACCAGCCACTCTGCCCCCAGAACCTTACAAATCTTAGGCCAGCCCTGGCCTAGCACCAGATAACCCTCCTTGGTCGGGTAAGCCCCGAAAGGGACCTGTGTTAGCTGCCCCGACCCTAAGGGTTGAGGGATACCCCCACCCATGAAATAGTAAGGAATGTAATGCCCCACCAACGATAGACAGACGTCGAGCATGGAAATCTCTATCCTCTGCCCAATCCCATTGCGCTCCCTATCGACAAGAGCCGCCACAACTCCCAGGGCACCAAGTATTCCTGATGTCATGTCAGCTATGGCTGGCCCAGGTCTTACCGGGGGCCTGCCCGGCTCGCCGTTAAGGCTCATGAATCCACTTATGGCGAGGGCAATGATATCATAAGCCGGACGATCACGGTAAGGACCGGAAGAGCCAAAGCCACTAATAGAGCAGCAGATAATCCGGGGGTTAATCTTCTTCAGCGTGTCATAGTCAGCCCCTAACCTTTCCATCACCCCGGCTCTGAAGTTATCCCACACCACATCAGAAACCTTCACCAAGTCGCAGAAAGCTTGCTTGCCCGCCACCGTCTTTAGGTCCAAAACAATGCTCTTCTTGTTCCGATTGAAGGCTAGAAATGTATGACTGTCACCTTTATACTTAATGCCAGGCTGATTCCTGGTTATGTCACCCTCGGGAGACTCTATCTTGATGACTTCAGCTCCCAAATCTCCCAACATCATGGAACCATAAGGGCCAGCAGTTATGCGTGAAAAATCCAGCACACGGATCCCGGTTAAAGGACCTCCCATCTTTCTCTCCTTAGACTATTTGTGCTTATGCTTTACTGATTAACTTCTGGGCAGCATATCAAAGAGGCGATATTCACCCCCAACTTCGGACTATTACTGAGTTCTACTCGGCAACTCTCTGGGAGCAATACCTTACCACAGCGTACAGCGGTTGTCAATGCCAAGAAGGCTCCCATGATCCGTCGATAGCGTTTTGCGACAAAGCCGGTCACCTTGTGGCAGACTTTCACCAACGGCTAGCGGAAAAAGGTTACGTGTCACTAAGGCACTGAACGACTACAGACGCTTGACGGCGCTCGGGAAAGGTGGTAGTCTGACGGGAGCCACAGAGTTCCCGGATAGAAATCACGAGTAGCTGAGTCCTGGAGAATGTCAGGTCTTTGGCATGCGCATTAAAATTGAGGAAGGGCGATACGATGGACTTTGGACTTAGTGAAGCAGAGGAATCTCTTCGCCAGGAAGTTAGGGAATTTCTAATAAAAGAGTTACCACCTGGCTGGGGTAAGCACTTTTTCCTGCCCGATGACGAGTTTCCTTTAAGCGATGAGCTCTGGGCTCTCCATAGGCAGCTAGCTCCTAAGCTGCACGAGAAGGGATGGCAACCTATGACCTGGCCCAAGGAATATTGGGGTTACGGCGCAAGCCAGACCATGGATTTGATATTCCAGGAAGAGCTGTACTATCAAGGAGCTCCAGGCCGAGATATGTTCGGGATATCCCTGGTTGGTCCCATGCTGCTTCGTTTCGGCACTGAAGAGCAAAAATTGAGGCACTTAAAGCCAATTGCCGAAGGGAAAATATTCTGGTGTGAAGGATTTAGCGAGCCTGAGGCTGGTTCTGACCTGGGTTCGGCGCGAACCAAAGCGGTAGAGGATAGTGACGGCTTCATCATTAATGGGCAAAAGCTATGGACAAGTGCTGCTCATCGCGCCTACTGGATTTTCCTTCTAGCCAGGACAGACCCAGATGTGCCTAAACATAAAGGGCTCAGTCTCTTTCTGGTAGACTTGAAGACACCGGGTATCACTATTCGCCCCGTAATGGATATAGCTGGTGGGCGGCACTTTAATGAAGTCAACTTTGAAGATGTCAGAGTACCTAGAGAGAGCTTGGTGGGAGAGAAAAATCAGGGATGGCCTATGGCGATGGCGATACTAAATCGCGAAAGAAGCACGGTTGAGCCACTCGGCACCACCAGGCGTCTCGTGGAAGAGGTAGTAGAATACCTTAAGGGGACAGAAGGGGACGTCACCAGGAATCCGCTAACCAGCCAGCGATTGGCTGAAATATCACTGCAAATTGAGGTTGCCCGCCTGCTTCATTATCGAGTAGCTTGGATGCAGGATAAAGGGCTTGATGCCAGATACCAGATAAACAGGGCTAGGCTAATCACTGCCTATCTCAAATACAACGCCATTAATACAGTAATTCATTTGCTGGGGCCTTATAGCCAGCTAAAAGAGGGCTCCCCATGGGCGCCGTTATGGGGCAGGGTACCAATCTTCTATCTCTACAGCTACAGTCGGATTATCGGGGGTGGCACTGTTGACATACAGCGCAACCAGATTGCAAGAGGCCTGGGGCTACCCAGAAGCTACTAGATTAAAGGGGATTAACAATGGATTTTGCCCTTTCTGAAGAACAGGAAATGCTAAAGAAGATGGCTCGTGACTTTCTGGCTGAAAAATGCCCCAAAACGCTGGTCAAGGAAGTGGCAGAAGAAGAGAAGGGTTATTCACCGGCCTTATGGCAGAAGATGGCAGGGCTTGGCTGGATGGGGCTGGTATTCCCGGAAAAGTATGGCGGGAGTGATATGACCTTCCTTGACTTATCAGTTCTACTGGAGGAAATGGGACGTGCTTGTTTACCCGGGCCTTTCTTCTCAACGGTGGTTCTTGGTGGTCTGCCCATTCTTGACGTCGGAAGTGAGGAGCAAAAACAGGAATACCTGCCAAGAATAGCCAGTGGTGAGGCAATCTTGACCCTAGCCTTAACTGAGCCGGGGGCCAAATATGATGTTGCTTCAACCGCGGTCAGGGCTATCAGAAGTAACGGTGATTATATTATTAGCGGGATCAAGCTCTTTGTTCCCGACGCTCACATTGCGGATTATTTGCTTTGCGTGGTCAGAACTGGTGATGGAGCAAGGCTGGAGGACGGGATCACTATATTCATCGTGAATGCAAAAGACCCGGGGATAAGTTGCACATTATTGAAAACCCTCACCGGCGATAAGCAATGTGAGGTAGTTTTTGACCAAGTGAGAGTACCAAGGGAGAATATACTGGGGCAACTAGACCAAGGATGGGGTGAAGTGCAAAGGATGACACAACGGGCAGCAGTAGCAGAATGTTGTGAAATGGTTGGCGCCATTCAGCGAGTACTGGAGATGACTTTGGAGTATGCTAAGCAGAGGAGACAATTTGACCGCCCAATTGGCAGCTTTCAGGTTATCCAGCACTATTGTGCTAACATGGCAATCGATGTTGATGGCGCGACACTTGCTACCTACCAGGCGGCGTGGATGCTGAGCGAAGGGCTTCCCTGTAGGAAGGAGGTGGCCGTAGCTAAGGCGTGGACTAGCGAAGCTTGCGGGCGCATTATCGCCCTCGCCCATCAAATCCATGGCGCTATCGGTTTGACCTTGGACTATGACTTACAATACTACACCAAGCGAGCTAAAGCAGCTGAGGTCACCTTCGGTGATGCCGATTTCTACCGAAACATAATAGCTCAAGGGTGGGGTGAGGGAACTGTTTGATTAGCAGCGGATGCTTACTGCTCAGGATAAAGGCATTATTCATCTTGAGCGTCCTGACTGTGGTTCCGAGCACGTTGCTGCCTGCTTTGGCAAATAATTCATCGTACTGCCCTCCGCATACTCAACACGACCGGATTGCTAATAATATTCTCATATTAAGGGTGCTATGGTATAATAGAACGAATTTGGCGACATGCTGGAGCAAGCAGTTAAGCCAGGGGGGAGTGGACTCTCCCTCTAACTAATCAACACAATCTAATTCCGCCTGTGGTCTCGGGACTTTGATATTTTGGTCAGCGAAGATGTCTTGGAGGCAAAATATGGACTTTGGATTCAGCGAGGAGGAAGAAAGATTCCGGAGCGAGGTTCAAACTTTCCTCGACAAAGAGGTGACCCAGGAGCTTAGACAGGAGATTCGGACGGGTCAGGGCTGGGGGCCACTTACTTGGGACCTGGTACGCAAACTAGGTGCCAAGGGATGGCTAAAACCAGAATGGCCCGAACAATATGGCGGGCTCGGTCTATCGCATGTGCACACTTTCATCGTTTGTGAGGAGCTAGCTAAAAGGGGGGCATCACCTGGAGCAGAGCCGGGAACACATAGTGGCAAAAATTATGTAGGTCCCACAATCCTGGTTTACGGCAGTGAGGAGCAAAAGAACTACTTTCTACCTCGTATTGCCAGAGGCGAGATAGAGACTTCCCTGGGGTATAGCGAGCCACAAGCTGGTAGTGACATCGCATCAGTGGCACTGCGTGCTACAGAAGAAGACGGTGACTACGTCCTTAATGGGCAAAAAATGTTTCCCACAGCAGCTCATTACGCTCAATACATTTTCACTCTGGCAAGAACGGACCCCAATCTGCCAAAGCACAAAGGATTGTCACTCTTTATAATTGACTTACAGAGCCCGGGCATCGAAGTCCGTCCTCTGCAATTCATGGGGGTTCACCGAGCAAATGAGGTGTTCTTTGATAACGTAAGAGTTCCCAAGAGCAACTTATTGGGGGAGAAGAACCGGGGTTGGTATTATTTGATGGCTGCCCTTAACATTGAGAGGATTGCACTCAGCCCGATTGGCTGGCTCGAGCGAGTTTTCAACGAGCTGGTTGAGTATGTCAAACAGACGAGCTATGATGGAAAGCCCCTGGCCAAAGACCCGCTTATTCGGCATAAGCTGGCCCAGATGGCTATCGAGATTGAGGCGGTTCGTGTGATCAGGTATAGACTTGTCTGGATGTTGAACGAAGATATGACTCCTACGTACGAGGCGTCTATGCTCAAGGTATTCCATGCGGAAACGGCTCAGCGCCTGTTTCAGGCGGGGATGGAAATTTTAGGACTATATGGTCAGTTGGCGCCGGGCTCCAAGTGGGCACCTCTACAGGGGGAACTGGAACGGCTTTACCGAGGTAAGGCTCTCCATACGATTGGTGGTGGTACCACAGAAATTGAGAAGAATATCATCGCCACAAGAGGATTAGGGTTGCCGAGGAAGGATTAGACTATACAAGGGAGCGTCTTTATGAACTTACAGTTTACCGAAGAACAGGAAATGCTTAGACGGACAGCCCGGGATTTTCTCACTGATAATTGTCCCAAAGAGCTAGTCAGAAGGATGGAAGAGGATGAGAAGGGCTACGTGCCAGAATTGTGGCATAAGATGGCAGAGTTAGGGTGGCTTGGAATAATATTCCCGGAAAAATACGGTGGAACTGAAGGAAGCTTCTTTGACCTAATAATTCTGCTTGAGGAGATGGGGCGTTTCCTGCTGCCCAGTCCATTTATCTCCAATGTAGTCCTTGGCGGCTTGACTGTTCTTGAAGCGGGCAGTGAAGAGCAAAAGCAGAATCTCTTGCCCAAGATCATAAGTGGCGAGCTAAAGCTCACTTTTGCGGTAACTGAACCGAGCGCCCAATATAGTGCTTCTTTGATTTCCGTCCAAGCGATGGCTAAGCCGGACAGCTATGAGGTAAACGGAATCAAGCTGTTCGTTAGCGATTTTCATATTGCCGACTATGTTGTGTGTGTTGCCAGAACTGGGGAGGGGATTTCCCTATTTTTGATAGCGGCCGAAAGCCCGGGTATAACTTACGTCCCGCTCATAACTATTGCGGGTGATAAGAAGTTTGAAGTGAGCTTTGATCAGGTAACAGTTCCCGCGCTCAACTTATTGGGAAAGCTTGGCCAGGGGTGGGAGGTAATCGAGAGAGTCCTACGAAAGGCAGCAGTAGCCAAGTGTGCCGAGATGTCAGGTATGGCACAGCAAGTGCTGGAAATGAGCGTCAACTATGCCAAGGAAAGAAAACAATTTGACCGTCCTATCGGCAGCTTTCAGGCAATTCAACATCACTGCGCCAATATGGCGATAGATGTTGACACCTCAAGATACCTGACCTATATGGCCGCCTGGATGATAGATAAAGGATTGCCATGCTCTAAGGAAGTGTCTGCCGCCAAAGCATGGACTAGCGAGGCCTGTAGGCGGGTCATGGCTTTAGGACAACAAATTCACGGTGGTATCGGCCTCACCTCGGAGCATGATATGCAGCTGTATTATAGACGCGCTAAAGCAGCGGAGCTGGCCTTCGGTGATGCCAATTTCCACCGAGAGTTGGTTGCCCAGGAACTGGGTCTATGAAGGATTCTACCAGGTTGAAGCAGCTGTTCTCACCAGAGATAGAGTCTTGTAGCTAAATCAGGTTCGTTTACTGTAGCGGTCCGGTGGTATTTTGACCCCGAATACCGCTGTGTCCCGACTTGCAGAAGGGATTCGATGGGAGTTAGGTACAGATTTAAGATCCAGGTATGACTAAGCGTGAAGGTGAGCTAATGCTCAGCGGTTTCAGGGCTTTGGACATAACCGATGAAAAGGGCTTCTTGTGTGGTCAAGTCCTGGGTAGTCTTGGCGTGGACGTGATTAAGATTGAACCACCCGGGGGAGACCCTGTCCGTAAGCTCGGCCCCTTCTACCACGATATACCCGACCCCAAAAAAAGCCTCTACTGGTTTGCCTATAATCTGAACAAAAGGGGCATAACACTGAATATAGAAACGGCCGATGGGAGGGAACTCCTAAAGAGACTGAGCAAAAGTGCTGATTTCGTTGTTGAGTCCTTTCCGCCAGGGTACATGGATGAGCTGGGCTTGGGCTACCCCACCCTCAGCGAGATCAACCCCCGCATCATTGTGACTTCGATTACCCCCTTTGGTCAGACTGGGCCTTATAAGGACTACAAGGCTTCTGATATTGTGGGCATGGCTATGGGCGGTCTCATGTATATTGCTGGTGACCCTGACCGGCCTCCAGTAAGAATCAGCTTTCCTCAGGCCTATCTTAATGCCGGGCTAGCCGCGGCTATAGCGACTGTGGTAGCCCACTATCACCGTGAGTCTACAGGCGAGGGGCAACATGTGGACACCTCAATCCAAGCCAGTGTGGCGTCAGCCATGGAGAATGCTATTCCACTGTGGGAGACAAGCCAGGTCAATTTATGGCGGGCAGGTCCGTTTCTGCTTGCCCGTGCTGCCGGGGGAGCACACTACCGAATGGTCTGGCCGTGCCAGGACGGATATGTCTCGTTCCATCTCATCGGCGGGGCGATAGGAGTAAAAACTAATCTTGCAATTACAGAATGGATGGATAGTGAAGGAATGGCTCCTGATTATATGCGGGAGATGGACTGGCAGACGTTTGATATGGCCAAGCAAACGCCGGAATTGCAGGCTCGCTTAGAGGAGCCGATAGCCAGGTTTTTTATGTCACATACCAAGAGGGAGCTTTACGAGGGAGCCAAAAATAGACAGATTATGCTTTACCCCGTATCTAACCCTAAAGACATCTTGGAAGACCCTCAGCTGCGCTCGAGAGACTTCTGGGTAGAGGTGGAACATCCAGAACTAGCCACTACTATCACCTACTCAGGCCCGCCTGTCAAAGCTTCCGAGACCCCCTTTCAAGTGCACCGTCGTGCGCCGCTGATTGGTGAGCACAATCTGGAGATATATCAGAGAGAATTAGGACTTCCCATGGAGGAACTCACCAAACTAAAGCAAGCAGGAGTGATCTGAATCAAAGTAGGTTGAACACTATGAAAACCAGGGCACTCGAAGGAATAAAAGTCGCCGATTTCACCTGGGTCCTGGCCGGCCCTCTGATCACCAAGAATCTGGCCGACTATGGCGCCACTGTAGTTCGAATAGAGTCACGGAAAAGACCAGACCTCATCAGGCTGACCATGCCGTTTAAAGATGGGATGGTTGGGCTAGATCGGTCTGTTTCTTTTGCCTACTACAATGCCAACAAGTACAGTCTGTCTCTAAACCTGAGTGACCCTAAGGGAGCGGAGGTGGCTAAACGGTTGGTCTTGTGGGCTGACGTGGTAGTGGAGAATTTCTCTGCTGGTATGATGGAAAGGTGGGGACTAGGCTACAAGGAGTTGAAGAGGCTCAAGCCTGATATTATCATGTTACGCAGCTCTAACCAGGGGCAAACGGGGCCTCTTGCTCGACAACCCGGGTTAGGCACACATCTCAACGCGCTGGCGGGATTTCTCCACCTCACCGGATGGACTGATCGATCACCAGCGCCACCGCAGATAGCCTACACTGATTACACCAGCCAAAGGTTTGCCACTGCTGTACTGGTTGCCGCTCTCGACTATCGACGGAGAACCGGCAAGGGGCAATTGCTTGATGTATCACAACTTGAAACCGGAATCCAGTTCCTGATACCGGTCATCCTTGATCAAGTAGTAAATAACAGGGAAACTGTCAGGATGGGAAATATTTGCCCCTATGCTGCTCCTCACGGGGCTTATCGCTGCCAGGGGGATAACCGCTGGTGCGCTGTTGCCGTGTTCACTGACGATGAATGGGAGGCTTTCTGTGCGGCTATCGGCAACCCACCCTGGACCAAAGACCCGAGGTTTGCCACTATCAAAGGCAGAAAGGATAATGAGGAAGAACTGAACGAACTGGTTGAAGAATGGACTGGTGAGCATGGTGCCGAGGAAGTCATGGTAATGATGCAGGCCGCCGGGGTAAGCGCCGGGGTAGTTAAGAGCCCGAAGGACATATATCAGGATCCCCAGTTAAGACACCGTAATTTCTTTTGGGTGCTAGATCATGAAGAGATAGGACCAACCTCACATCTGGGTCAGGATTCCATATTATCCAGGACTCCCGCTGAAGGAAGAAGGGCAGCTCCTCGCCTCGGTGAGCACACGGAGTTCGTCTGCAAAGAGCTCCTTGGTATGTCAGAAGAGGAATTCGTTGAGTTGAATAACGATGAAGTCCTGTGGTGAATGTGACCAGTCTGTTCCCTCGACTGGCACTTGTTGAGCCACTACTTTAGGCCCGTGAATCTGGTTTAGAGACTGCAGCCGAAGAATCGATCAATATCAGGATGTTCAGAGAGAGTTCTGGTTATGTCCTAATGGCTTGGGAAATGGGTCACAAAAGCGTGAACTGGGTCATGAGTCCTTCATTCAAGAGTTCAGCTACAACCCAGTAACTAAGGAAGCGACCACACGATTTGAGTTTTCAGACGGAAGCGTGGAGGTTCATAAACAGCGCCCTTATGATTTAGCAGAACTTGAGCCCTTGCTTAGAAATGCAGGATTAAGTGTGGCGCACGCATTTTCAGGGTTTGATAAGGGACCGTATAACTCCGAAAGCGAAAGATTAATATGCGTGGCTCAAAAGTCGTCTTCCCTGAGAAGGTGACTTTCACGTCGAGTTGACCCCAATTGAACCAGACCAAGCTCTAGCGTATTGCTCTCTGTTGGCAAAGTCAATCTTGGACAGAGTATACCTCACGGGATGGTGACAGGTGCGTCGGGCAGCAATATCATACCAATGAACTTTCCGTCATTAGGTGCAGCTAAACCAGCTTGTTGACATTTGAGCAGGGAACGGTCTATTCTATATCTCGATCTATGATAGCTATAAAGCCTGAATACAACTGCTTATGACTCTGCCTTGTTGAACCAGCTCATGAAACGTCGTTCTAGACTTCGATTCCGCACTACAAAGATCGGCAATACCCATTTTACCGAACAGGCGCAATGTCTAGGCAGCTATCTTGGGGTTTCCCATACTAATACAATCCAGCTCTTCAGCGATGTTGGGAACCGCGTAAGTCAGACCAATCAAGGACTTCCCTTTGAATCCGGTGATCATAATAACAGCAATGCCACGGTTCCCCAAAGCACCTTCTTTTACGGCTGGGTCATCGTTGCTGTATGCACCGTCCTGCTAGCAACGCAAGCCGGGATAATGTACAGCTTCGGTGTATTCTTTAAGCCCTTAGCTGCTGATCTCGGCTCGAGTCGTGCTGCCATCTCCGGAGTCTATTCTCTATTCATGATTACCAGCGGCGTCTTCGGCATACCCATGGGCTGGCTAGCGGACAGGTTTGGCCCCGCCAAGATGGCAGCCATCTGCGGCTTTCTGACGGGTCTGGGGCTAGTCCTGACCAGCCAAGTCAATTCGTTGTGGCAGCTCTATCTTGCCTATGGACTTGTAGGCGGTATTGGTATAAGCGCTGGTTTTCCTATTACTACCAGTACCACCGCGCGCTGGTTTGTCAAGCGCCGAGGGCTGGTCCTGGGAGTTGTGTCAGCTGGTGTCGGGCTGGGCACTTTGACCGTATTACCACTGGCTGAACACCTGATCACTGACTTTGGCTGGTCCAGGGCATACTTTATCCTTGGTATTGCTGCCTGGGTAATTATAATCACGGGTGCCCTTTTCCTGCGACGTGACCCTGAGGCAATCGGGCGGCGACCCTATGGCGTAGAGGCACCGCTACCGGAGTCCAACACTTCCCATAAAGAAAGAAAGATACATGTCTCTCTCGAAACAGGCGTCACTCTGTCCACGGCAGCCCGTAGCAGACCCCTATGGATGCTGATATTGATTTACTTTTTATTCAATGTCTCCATACAAATGATAATGGTTCACCTGGTCAATTACGCCACTGATCTCGGTATTGCTCCACTCGTAGCGGCTACCGTAGTCAGCGCAATCGGCATCGGTAGCATTGTTGGGCGGTTAGTAATGGGCACTGCATCGGATAGGATTGGCAGCAATAATGCTTTGATTATCTGTTGCATAACACTGGTAACAAGCCTGCTCTGGCTGATGTTCGCCCGAGAGCTATGGATGTTCTATCTCTTCGCCTTTGTCTTCGGCTTTGCCTATGGTGGAGAGGTGCCCCAAATGCCAACCTTAACTAGCCGGTTCTTTGGACTCCAAGCAGTGACCGCGTTAGTAGGGACAGTGATGGTTGGTACCTCTACAGGAGGTGCGCTGGGTTCGTGGATCGGAGGAAGAATCTTCGACGTAACACACAGCTACATGGTCGCCTTCTCGGTTGCGGTCGTAGCCAGTATTTCCGCGGTAATAATGGCGGTCATGCTTAAGAAAGTAGCCAGACATGCATTCCAGGCTGCCCTACAGTAGCTTTGCCCAGACAATGTGAATACCGCGCAATGGTTAATGGTTGGGATAAGAGTCATACGGGGGTCTGGATGTTTCCGATATCAGGATGTACAGCCCCTATTTCTTAATTCTCCGAAGGTACAGAATAAGCTTTTGTCAATGGGTAACAATCTGCATATATCGTGTCGTGCAATGGTGGATTAGTATCTTCTTTCTCTGACTCTTCCTCTGAAGTGGCTCGGCCTTCTGCTATGCAGGAATCCCTTATCTTTGTGGTCTGAAAGAGGCAGGGCTTCAACCACATTAATTGTCATATGCTTCAGTGTTTTTTCATTGAGGGTGGCAATTGCGGCTTCACCCTCGGCCTTCGAAGCCATTTCAACAAAGCCATATCCACGCTGTTGACCACTACCAATATACTTATCGTTCATGATGATTACAGATATCACTTCTCCGAAGGCTATGAATTCTAGTCGCAGTTCCTCTTCGGTCACTTCGAGCGATAAGTTACCCACATAGATATTCATATTGCCCCCTTTCTCGGCAATGGGGTTACCCATGACCCAGGCTTTGCCAATAGCCCTCAGGAGTTATGAATATATTTTGCTCTCGTAGTTAGATATGGGTTAGGGGGCAGCCTAATATCTTCGTTGTCTTCCTCCACCAAATCCGCCACTTCTCCTATCACGGTAGCCACCACTTCTATTGTCAGTACGAGGACGAGCTTCATTGACCACAATAGTCCGCTCTTTGAGTGTTTTCCCGTTAAGGCCGGTGATGGCGGCCTCAGCCTCAGCCTTTGTGGCCATTTCAACAAAGCCAAACCCCTTGGGTCGCCCACTATACTTGTCTGTTATTATGTTTGCCGACGTTACCTCTCCAAAAGCTCCGAATTCTTGCCGTAAGTCTTCTTCGGTTACCTCGTACGATAAGTTACCCACATAGATTTTCATGTTGGATTCCCCTCCTTAGATTGTGTAGTCCTTGTTGAAGTGACATACACAGGCCAGGAATACCTGACCTGTGTATGTTTCAAGAGTAAACTAGCGGGATCTGCTCGGTCTGACCTTACTGTAGCAATCGCTGCAATACACCGGCCGATCTTGGCGGGGCTGGAACGGAACCTGGGTATCCTTGCCACACTCGGCGCATACCGCAGGAAACATCTCGCGTTGGGGCCGGTAGCCATAGCTATTGTCACTGTTGCCGTACTGCCGTGCCTTCCTTTCCTGGCGGCATGAGGGACAGCGCTTGGGCTCGTTGGTATAGCCTCTGGAAGCAAACTGCTCTTGTTCCCCAGCGCTGAAGGTGAAGGTAGTCCCACAATCGGAACACTGGATCGACTTGTCCTGGTAACTCATTGGATGACCTCCTCTCTTCGGAATTTTAGTTGGAGTTTCGGTCATCCAATACTTAATATCAATCTATGGGGATTCTAAGAAGCTTGTAATAACCTAAACTGAAACTATTAACTAATAATACACCAAAGCAACCAACTTTGCAAGCAAACAAGTGTCAAGACGGCAACTCAGGCATACCAGAGTACAATATTAAGACACGAATTCGAAAAGAATCCGGGAGTTAGGTCAACTCTTGCTGCACGTATCTGTTCAGCTCACTCCTGGGACTGATTTTTGGCCTTGAGCTTTTTCGCCTCTTGAGCCTCGGCAATCGCCTTCTCTTTGGCTAAATAGGCTTCCCTCCTTGCCTGTTCTCTAGCCAATTGCTCGACTTCTTCAGCCGCACGCTTCTCCGCCCGCCTGGTTTCCTTTTCTTTCTGGGCCTCTCCAATCGCCTGTTCCCTAGCCAGATAGGCTTTCTTTCTCGCCTGCTCTTTGGCTAGCCGTTCAGCTTCCTCGGCAGCGCGCTTTTCCGCTCTCCTGGCCTCTTTGAGTGATTGTTCTTCTTGGTCTCCCATCGTTCTACCTCTCAACACCGGATAATCATGAAACTGGCCGCCTTGGTTGTGGAGGGGTGCCTGGCATATGAGTAACCTCCGCGACACACTTATGCCATATATTATACCAGCAAACATAGCCCTGGGTATATGTTAGTACGATCATAGGTTTTCGGTGGGAAGAGAAATCCAGGCCAAGGCCGGGGAGACGATGCCCCGCACAGTGCAGACACCGAAAGAAAAAATGGCGGCCGACTAGGAATGATTGAACACTGACTCGGCCACCAGCTCAGCAACGTCCACAGCCCGCACGGACTCCTCAGCCGCTTTTGCCCTTATGCCATCCTCAAACATCTGCAAGCAGTAAGGGCAGGCAGTAGCGATGATGCTGGCTCTGGCCGCTATTGCCTGCTCGGTGCGCATCTCGTTGATGCGCTTACCGGCCTTCTGCTCCTCCAGCCACAGGTGGCCGCCGCCAGCCCCACAGCAGAAGCTGCGCTCCCGGTTACGGGCCATCTCGGCCAGGGTAATGTCCGGTATACTGCCAAGGACCTGCCTCGGTGCCGCGAATATGTCGTTGTACCTGGCCAGGTAGCAGGCATCGTGGTAGGTAGCCAGGCCACCGATGCCCCTGACCGCCCTCAGCCTGCCCTCACTCAACAGCCGCGCTATGAGCTCCGAGTGGTGCGTCACCTCAAAATCGCCGCCGAACTGAGCGTACTCATGCTTCAGGGTATGGTAGCAGTGGGGGCAGCCGGTGACTATCTTCCTGACACCGTAGCCCTTGAGCAGCTCAATGTTTGCCTGCGCCTGAAGCTGGAAGAGGTACTCGTTGCCCAGGCGGCGCGCCGGGTCGCCGCAGCAGCTTTCTTCAGCGCCGAGAATGGCGAAGCTGACACCGGCCTGACCGAGCAGCCTGGCTATCGCCTGAGCCACCCTCGTGCTCCTCTCCTCCAGTGCCGAGGTGCAGCCCACCCAGTATAGAAACTCCACATCGCTGCCTTCGGCAAGTGCCTTGACACCGAGCCCTTCCGCCCAGTCGGTCCTGGACAGCGTCGTGCCGCGCCAGGGGTGCCCCCGTGCCTCCAGACTCCTCAGGGCACCTTCCCCGGTCTCCGGCAGCGATGCCTGCTCCATGACCAGGTTGCGCCTCATCTCAATGATTTTAAGCATGGGCTCTATGCAGACCGGGCATACCTCCTGACAGGCATAGCAGGTGGTGCAGTTCCATATCTCGTCATCCTGGACGACCCCGCCGATGAGCGGCCGTGTCCCCGCCAGGGCATCCCCATCACCGTTCCCCTTGCTCTTGAGAAGGAGCGGTGCCCTTTCCAGCAGACTGCTCTTGAGGTCCTGGACCAGCTTCTTGGGGCTAAGTGGCTTACCGCTGAGGTAGGCCGGGCAGTTGTCCTGACAGCGACCGCAGCGGGTGCAGGCGTCCAGGTCCATGAGGTGCTTCCAGGTAAAGTCCTCTATCTTACCGGCGCCGAGGCTCTCGGCGGCCTCAATATCAATAGGGGAAAGAACACCGCGGGATCCCAGGGTCCGGAAGAAGACATTTATCGGGTCAATAACAATGTGCCACAGTCGGGAGAAGCAGAGGGCGACGTAGATAATGGCGCCGGTGGCAATAGCCGAGTGCAGCCACCACCAGACTCTGTGCCAGGTCAGCAGCGTGCTTTCAGCGAGGCCGCTGACCGCCAAGGCAACGACGTAGCCGCCGGGCGACCACGGTGCCCAGCCCGGCTCAGTCTTTAGCTCGGTGGCAGCGATACGGAGACCCTCAACAATGAAGCCGGTGACGATGACGACCAGAATCAGGAGCAGGGCCACCATGTCGTCAGAACGGTTGTCCAGCCGGTCCGGCCTCTGCCCGTAGCGCCTGACCATGGCCAGAATTACGCCGATAATGGCGGCGATACCGCCGGCATCGGTAACCACCGAATAGCCGAGGTAGAAACCACCGTGCATGAAGTCAATAAAATAGTGGCTGATTACATCCAGGGCGGTGCCGATAAGCAGGACGCCGGTGCCGGCAAAAATCAGAAAGTGAATCAGCCCGGCGTAAAGCTCCCTGGGCCTGAGGTCAGCCAGAGAGGCGCGCCGCCTCGACAGATTGTCGAATATGCCGAAGAACTTGCGGTGTATGATGCCGTCCACCAGTGCCGTTACCAGAAATACCCAGGTGCGCCGGCCGAATTCGCTGAACCTGCTGTCCGGCCCGCCCAGCCTCCACAAGCTGTAACGACGGTAGAAAGCGTAGATAAGAGCCGCCACGGCGATGGCCCCCAGCACATATACTATCCAGCCATAATCAATGTTCCAGAATATCTCTCGCTGTGGGACCATACTGTCTACTCCTTCACTGGCCGCGTCCTAATGGGACCTGGCTACCGCGACAGAGATGCCGAGAGCCACCGCCTGTTCCCCCTTCGGTCTCCTTTTCTTTATCTTTCTTCACCCTCTGGCTATAATTCTTGCCTCCTCGGGGATAGGAGGCGGGACTGGCTCAGCAAGAATCTTCCTTACCGCACTAAAGCGAGGCGGGCAAGCCTCGAAGCAAGTCCCGCATTTTATGCACTTCTCCTGGTCGATGACATGAATCTGGCCCTTGCCGCCTATAATCGCCCCTACAGGGCACTTCCTGAGGCAAATCATGCAGGCCTGGCACTTATCGGGATCGATATAGTACGAGGGTGCTTCACCGAGTAACCTGTCTATCTCGTCACTGGTGTAAAGTTCGTTATATTCTTCTATATTATCAAGACGTGAGGCCAGCTTCTCCCTTTTCTCCAGCTTAATATAGGGGACTAGCCTGGTGACTTCTTCAAGTCTGGACTTCAATTCATTTTTGTCTATTCCTTCACCTTCGCCGAGTGGGCCTAACTCCTTCACCTTCTTGACAAAGTCATTGACAACTTCGGCAAAAAGGCTTCCTTCACCGGAAGACATAAACTCGATCCTCAACCTCTCCGGGTTAAGCCCTATGTGCTCCATTATTTTTCTGCACAGAAACACCATGTTCAGCGCATCATAATTTCCATGAGTGATATAATTACATTCATTCAAACGGCAAGCGCCAATAAACACCCCATCCATTCCATTTGAGAAGGCCCTGAGTACAAACTCCAGGTCGACTCTACCGGAACACATGACGCGAATAAGCCTGATTTCAGTTGTATATTGCAGTCTGGAAACTCCAGCCAAGTCAGCAGCGCCGTATGCTCACCAATGGCATACAAAACCCAAGATCCTTGGTTTAAACCCAAATCCTGTAACCATTCTTATCTCATCCCTTCCCAGGTCAGTAACCCTGCCTTTTCATTAGTGGACTTCTACAAGGGCCGGAACCGCCGCGTCAATCTGGCTCAAGAGCTCTTCGTCGGTAAAGTGCTTCAGTTGTATCGCCCCTGTGGGACACTTTGCGTTACAGAGACCGTCTCCTTTACAGAGAACAGGATTAACCACCGCCTTTTTGCCCTGTCGTGTCTCACGAAACTCTATGGCGGCATACTTACAGGCTGAGATACATGCCCCACACGCAATACACTTATTCTCATCCACCTCGCAAACGGCGCCAGAGGCGGTGACCGAATCCTGCGAGAGAAGCGTCAGGACCCGGCCGGCGGCTCCATAAGCCTGGTTGATCGCTTCCGGTATATGCTTGGGATAGTGAGCCATTCCGCAAAGATAAACACCGTCGGTGGCAAAGTCAACAGGTCTTAACTTGACATGGGCTTCTTTGAAAAAATCATCCGGTCCCAGAGAGACCTTGAATAATTGGGATATTTCCCTGTTGCCTGCGGGGGGAATAACGGCGGCAGCCAGAGCGAGCAAATCGGCATCTATAGCAATCTTCTTACCTAAGATAGGGTCGGTCACGGTGACCCTTAGAATTTCCTTGCCACCCTCTTCAACCGCTTCCACCTGGGGTTTATCATCCGGCTCATAGCGGATGAACCTCACCTCCCGGTCCGCCGCCTCCCGGTAATAATCCTCTTTGAACCCGTAGGTTCTCATATCCCGGAAGAGAATGTAGATATCCATCTCGGGGTTTATCTCTTTCAGTTTCAAGGCGTCCTTTATAGCATGACTACAGCATACCCGGCTGCAGTAATTTCTGTCTTCCTGTCTGCAACCCACGCATTGGATCATCACCAGGCTCTGAGAGTTGATCACCCTCTCTTCCCGTTTGGCGATCTGCTCCTCTAACTCCAGGAAAGTAAGTACCCTGTCATCCTTCCCGTAGAGGTACTCGGTGGGTTTATATTCTTCAGCGCCGGTAGCGATGACGGCGGCACCGTGTTTTATCTCGGTGATCCCTCGCTCCGACTTCACCTTGGTCACGAAATTCCCCACATAACCGGTCGCCTCCGTGATGGTAGCATCAGTATACACATGTACCGAGGGGTGCTGGTAGACTTTGCGTATAAGATCACGCAGATACGCCTGAACATCCAGTCCTTCCAGGGTGTAATGAATTCTTCGTGCTGTGCCCCCAAGGTCTTTATCCTTTTCCACCAGGTGAACCTCATGTCCCTGTTCGGCTATGGAGAGAGCACAGGTCATGCCGGCTATACCTCCACCAACCACCAGCGCCGTCTTATTGACCGGCAGGTCAAATTCCTGTAATGGCTTCAAATGGCAAGCCCGGGCTACCGCCATCCGGATTATATCCTTTGCCTTTTCGCTGGCTTCTTCCTTTTCTTTGGAGTGAACCCAGGAGCAATGTTCCCTGATATTGGCAAACTCAAAGTAATATTGATTAATTCCCGCCTCCCGAAGGGTGTCCCGGAATAACGGTTCCAGGGTCCTGGGGGAGCAGGCGGCGACAACCACTCGATTGAGCCCTTTTTCCTTAACCATGTCGGTTATTTCTTTGGCACAATTAGTAGCACATGAAAATAGCTGTTCCTGGGCGTGGACAACATAGGGTAAGGTCAGGGCATATTCAACTGTGGAAGGAACATCCACCACTCTCCCGATATTGGCCCCACAATGACACACAAAGACCCCTATCCTTGGCTCCTCACCTGAGACATCCCTTTCCGGTGGATATTCCCTTTCTCTGGCCAGCTTCCCCCGCCGGTGGCCGAGGAGTTCCCCACACTGGGAGCCGGCTCCGCTGGCGGTAAAAACCGACTCGGGGATATCCAAAGGGCCCTGGAAGGCCCCGCTGACAAAGATTCCCGGGCGAGAGGTCTCCATAGGATTAACAGGATTGGTTTTACAGAATCCATGAGAATTGAGCTCAATGCCGAATTTATTTGACAGGTCCTCAAAATCAGCCGGAGGGTTCAACCCAATGGATAATACAACAAGGTCGAATTCCTCTTCCTTGACTCCGTCGTCGGTAGTAGAGTACCTTATGGTTACATTGTTGCTTTCCGGGATCTCTTTCCCTATTGATACGTAGCTTCTGATAAATCGAGTGCCGGGAAGGTTCTCAGCTCTTTGATAATATCGCTCGAAGTCTTTACCGAACGACCGGATATCGTTATGGAACACGGTAGCCTCAATCTCAGTGTCATGGTCTTTGGCCAGAATCACCTGCTTCTGGGTATAGGTGCAGCATACGGCTGAGCAATAGCTGTTGCCGCCCGGTATAACCTGTCTGGAACCGACGCACTGAATCCAGGCTATCTTCTTCGGATGCTTTCCATCAGAAGGGCGTCTTATCTCACCTTCGTAAGGGCCGGTGGCACACAATATTCGCTCAAAGTCAAGACTGGTCACCACATTCTTGAACTTTCCGTAGCCATAGTCGCCCCTCAGCTTGGGGTCAAATATCTCATAGCCCGGAGCCAGAATTATCGCCCCTACTTCTATTTCTAGCTTCTCCTCCTTTTGATGAAGGTCTATGGCATCATTCTGGCAAACTCCGACACAAATGTCACACTTTTTGTCTTGAAGGAAGAGGCAGCTTTCAGGGTCTATATAGGTGACAAGGGGAATTGCCTGAGCGAAGTATATATGGGCGCATTTATTCAAAGACAAGTTCTGATTATATTCATCGGGGATCTTGACCGGGCAGTACTCGTTACAGGTAGTACAACCCCGGCACTCATCTTCTATAATGTATCTGGGCTTCTTAATCAGGGTTACCTTAAAGTCTCCTGCTTCCCCTTCTACCCTGTCAACTTCGGTATAAGTCAGGACCTCTATGTTTACTTGCCGGTCGACCTCGACCAGTTTCGGTGAGAGTATTCACAT